>CALMFL010000307.1 GCA_937862595.1 uncultured Fidelibacterota bacterium | reverse complement strand
CGATCGTTCCTACGTTCACGTGCGGTTTCGTGCGTTCATATTTTGCTTTAGCCATGTGAAATTCTCCTTTGTTTCACTATTTAACTTTTTCCGCAATGCTTGAGGGGGCAGGCGCATAATGATCGAATTGCATTGTGAACACCGCCCTTCCCTGGGTGATAGATCTCAAGTCTGTTGCATACCCGAACATTCCCGAAAGGGGAACGTCGGCATTTAAGACCTGGGCATCGTTCCGGGGGATCATTCCCTTGATCTGTCCCCTCCTCGAAGTGAGGTCACCCATGACATCTCCCAAATACTCGTCGGGAGTCACAACTTCCAGCGCCATGATCGGTTCAAGCAGAATGGCATCCGCTTTTCTGACGGCGTTCCTGAAAGCGATACTTCCGGCGATCTTAAACGCCATTTCCGATGAATCCACCGGGTGGAAAGCACCGTCGACAAGCGTAACTTTAACGTCTTCAATGGGATAGCCTTTCAGCACGCCGGTCTTGCAGGCATCCCGCATTCCCCGCTCAACGGCGGGAATATATTCACGGGGGATAGCGCCCCCGACGATCTTGTTCTCAAACACAAAGCCTTTTCCCTTTTCTCCGGGAACGAGGTCGATCTCGACACGCGCATACTGACCCTTGCCGCCCGTCTGCTTTTTGAATATCTCATCGATGTGAGCCGGCTTGGTAACGGTTTCCTTGTAGGCGACCTGGGGTTTCCCGACATGTGCGTTCACGCGGAATTCGCGGCGCAGGCGGTCGACAATGATATCCAGGTGAAGTTCGCCCATTCCCCAGATGATCGTCTGGCCGGTGGCCTCTTCGAAACGAACCTGGAAGGTCGGGTCTTCATCGGCAAGCTTGATGAGCCCTTCGGTCAACGCGTCCTGGTCGGCTTTGCTCGTCGGCTCGATGGAAACGTTGATCACGGGATTGGGGAATACCATTTCTTCAAGCAAGATCGGATGTTTTTCATCGCAAAGCGTGTGGCCTGTCCGCGTGCTCTTCAGTCCGACGACCGCAATGATGTCGCCGGCCGAGGCTTCTTTCAGATCTTCCCGCTTATTGGCGTGCATCTTGAGGATGCGGCCGAAACGTTCGCGTTTATTTGTTTCCGGGTTCAGCATGAAATCGCCGGCCGTGACGCTTCCGCTGTAGACGCGGAGGTAGGTCAGCCGTCCGACGTAGGGGTCGGTCATGATCTTGAAGGCAAGCGCGCTGAAAGGCGCTTTGGGATCGGACTTGCGTGTGTCCGTTTTTTCGGTGCGCGGGATCTTTCCCTGAATGTCCGGCACATCGAGCGGCGAAGGAAGGTAATCCACGACCGCGTTCAGGAGTTCCTGAATGCCCTTGTTCTTAAAGGCCGATCCGGTCAGGACCGGAATGATGTCGCCCTTAATGGTTCCCACGCGGATAGCGGCTTTCAGTTCCGCTTCGGTCAGTTCCTGACCTTCGAGATATTTTTCCAGGAGCGAGTCGTCGTAGGAGGCGATCTCTTCCACCAGATGGTAGCGGTGTTCTTCCACTTTTTCGGCCATATCTTTCGGTATGGGACCGTATTCGAATTCCATGCCAAGGGTTTCATCCTTGTACAGGATGGAATGATTGTTGATCAGATCGATAATTCCGGTGAACATGTCGCCGGAACCGATCGGAAGAAAGATCGGGAGCGGGTTGGCGCCGAGGCGCTTGCGGATCATATCCAGGACATTGTAAAAGTCCGCGCCGGCGCGATCCATCTTGTTGACGAAGGCGATCCGGGGGACACGGTATTTGTTCGCCTGTTTCCAGACGGTTTCGGACTGGGGTTCCACCCCGCCAACGCCGCAGAACAGGGCCACGGCGCCGTCCAGCACCCTCAGAGAGCGCTCGACTTCCGCCGTAAAATCGACATGGCCGGGGGTATCGATGATGTTGATGCGGTTTTTCCCCCACATGCAGGTGGTGGCAGCGGACGTGATCGTGATCCCACGTTCCCTCTCCTGCTCCATCCAGTCCATGACGGCGGTTCCTTCATGCACCTCACCGATACGGTGCGAAATGCCGGTATAATACAAAATGCGCTCAGTTGTTGTCGTTTTACCGGCATCAATATGAGCCATAATTCCGATATTCCGCAATTTTGAAAGGTCTATGGCCACGTACTACGTCCTGTCGTCTAGCGGCTGAAGTGTGCAAACGCGCGGTTTGCCTCAGCCATTCTGTGCGTATCTTCTTTTTTCTTTACTGCTGATCCCTCACCTTTCGATGCAGACATCAGTTCTGAGGCCAGCTTCTGGGCCATGGTATTGCCTGAACGCGCGATGGAGTAATTGATGATCCAGCGCATCGCAAGCGCATAGCGGCGATCACGGCGAACTTCAACGGGAACCTGGTATGTTGCGCCGCCGATGCGTTTGGATTTTACTTCCAGCACGGGCGCGACATTGTCCAGGGCTTTCTGGAACGTTTCAAGTCCCTTGCCCGCGGTCTGTTCGTTCAGAACGTCGATTGCGTCATACATGATCTTTTCGGCAACACCCTTTTTTCCCTCTTTCATCAAATTATTGACGAATTTCGTCACGATCTTTGAAGTATACTTGGGATCCGGTAATACGTCGCGTTTGGGTGGCTTATTCCTTCTTGACATAGACTACTCTCCAACCTTAAGATTTCGGCCGCTTTGCGCCGTAACGTGATCTGCTCTGTCGCCTACCTTCCACACCGGCAGTATCCAGTGTGCCTCGAATGATATGGTAGCGAACACCGGGAAGGTCCTTAACACGGCCTCCTTCGATCAGCACAATGGAGTGCTCCTGAAGGTTGTGTCCTTCCCCCGGGATGTATGCCGTCACCTCTGTTCCCGTTACCAGACGAACACGCGCAACTTTACGCAGCGCCGAGTTCGGCTTTTTGGGCGTCGTGGTATAGACGCGCGTGCAAACGCCGCGTTTCTGCGGGTTTGCGTTCAAGGCGGGTACCTTGTTCTTCTTTGTGATCTTTTTTCTACCTTGTCGTACTAACTGGTTGATCGTTGGCATAAATGTATTTCTCCGATTTTCACAAAAGCTCAGTAAGATAATGCTTGTAAAGCTTCTTTGCAAGTTTTTGTTTTTAATTTTTTACGTGTTTTTTTCACTTTTTCCTTCCGTTTTCCGGGAAGGGCGATAACATCTTTTTTTCGGAGAGTCGTCTCCGTTCCTTCTCCCCTCCCTGCTTGCGGCGGGGGCATAAAAAAACGCCCTGCGCGAACAGGGCGTTCCGTTATTCATCCGTGAAGGGTTTGCTTAGTCAGCCGGTTGTTCCGGAGCTTCTGCAAGCTCTTCGGTCCCGGTCCGGTCAAAACCCGTTTTGACGGTCTCCGTTTCATCGAAAACCGGTTCTTCCACGCGCAGACGGGTATATTTTTCCATACCGGTCCCTGCGGGGATCATGCGGCCGATGATGATATTCTCTTTCAGTCCGCTGAGGTCGTCGATCTTGCCGGAAATGGCCGCATCGGTCAGAACGCGGGTCGTTTCCTGGAAGGATGCGGCGGAAAGGAAGCTCTCGGTATTCAGCGATGCGCGGGTGATACCCAGAAGCAGGGGATCAAAGGTCGCCGGACGGGCCGCCTTGAATTTTGCGGGCCGCTTGTCCGCCGCCTTGTGGCGCACGTTGTCTTCTTTCACCATATCCCGCGGATAGACGTTCCCTTCGATCAGGGAGGTTTCGCCGGCATCGGAGATGGTGACCATATCAAAGAGCTTGTCGTTTTCCGACTGGACTTCCTGACGGCTGACACGGTCTCCGACGAGGAAATTCGTATCGCCGGGATCGCTGATCTCGACCTTCTGCAGCATCTGGCGGACGATCACTTCAATGTGTTTGTCGTTGATGCGCACGCCCTGCAGGCGGTATACGTGCTGGATCTCGTTCAGGAGGTGCTTCTGGACTTCCTTCACGCCGCGGATCTTGAGGATCTTGCGGGGGGGAATGGCGCCGTCGCACAGGGGTTCTCCGGAACGGATATAGTCGCCTTCGTGGACGAGGATATGTTTCCCTTTCGGGATCTTGTAGGTGTAGATCTCGCCCAGTTCGTTGGCCACGCGGATGGTCTGGATACCGTGCTGCAATTTATCGAAGCGGACATGGCCGTCGACTTCGGACACCACGGCTTCATTGCTGGGGTTCCGCGCTTCGAAGAGCTCGGATACCCGCGGCAGACCGCCGGTAATATCGTTGCTTCGGGCGCTTTCCTTCGAGCGTTTTGCCATGGTCTGTCCCTGGATGACCTTGTCGCCTTCCTTGACGATGATCGAGCTGTTCTCCGGCAGTGCGATGGGCTTGCCGACCAGTTCGCCCGCATCGTTAAGGATCGCGACGCGCGCGGTCTTTTCACGATCTTTGGACGCAATGACCTGCCATTCCATATGGCCGGAGGAATCGGTGACCTCGTCATAGGTCACGCCTTCGATCAGATCGATGAACTTGACCTTCCCGTCATAGCGGGATACGATATGTTCGTTGTAGGCATCCCAGTCGTAAAGAATGGTCTCGGTCCCGACCTGGCCGCCGTCCTTCACGTGCACCTTGGCTCCCTGAGGAATGGTGTAGGTGATGAGGTTGCGGTTGTCGCTGTCGATGATCGATATCTTTCCGTTACGGACAAGCACGATGTTCAGGTCGTTTTCCGAGATCAGAAGATTGTCGGAAAATTCAACCCGTCCTTCGAAACGTGCCGTCTGATGCGATTCCTGAATGATACGGCTGGCGGTACCGCCGATGTGGAAGGTACGCAGGGTCAGCTGCGTGCCGGGCTCGCCGATGGATTGCGCGGCCATAATTCCCACGGCCTCTCCGGTGTTGACCAGCTTGTCGGTCGCCAGGTTGCGTCCGTAGCATTTCGCACAAACGCCGGTCCGGGCTTCACAGGTGAGGACGGAACGAATATAGACGGATTCCACGTTGCTGTTGGAGATGCGGTCTGCCAGGGTTTCGTCGACGAACTGGCCGACTTCCGCGATGACCTCGTCGGTCAGGGGGTCGATCACATCTTCCTGCAGTACGCGGCCGACGATACGTTCTTTCAGGTATTCAATAATATTTTCCCCTTCTTTCAGGGACGTGACGCGAATTCCGTTGATCGTACCGCAGTCCTCTTCGTTGATCACCACATCCTGGGCGACGTCAACGAGACGACGGGTAAGGTAACCGGCATCCGCCGTCTTCAGGGCCGTATCGGAAAGACCTTTTCGGGCGCCGTGGGTGGAAATGAAGTATTCCAGAACGGTCAGCCCTTCTTTGAAGTTCGAGGTAATGGGCGTTTCAATAATATCGCCGCCGCCGCCGGTCACGTTCTTCTGCGGTTTGTTCATCAGTCCGCGCATACCGGCAAGCTGTTTGATCTGGTCCTTGGAACCGCGGGCGCCGGAGTCGGACATCATGAACAGCGGATTGAAGCCTTCGTTGTCTTCGACCAGCTTTTTGTTCATGACCGCCTGTACGGCATCGGTGGTCTTTGACCAGGCGTCAATGACCTTATTGTAACGCTCGTTCTCCGTGATGAATCCGCGGCTGCGTTTATCGTTAATGTCATTCACGCTTTTCTGGGTCTTATCGATAATGGTGAATTTGTCTTCCGGGATGATAACGTCGGAAAGCCCGATGGATACGCCGGATTGGGTCGCCATGGCGAAACCGAGGTTTTTCAGGTCGTCCAGGAACTCCACCGTGCGGTTGATGCCGACGATGCGGTTGCTTTCCCCGACAATGCTTTCGATCCGTTTTTTGGTGATCAGTTCGTTGTAGAACGGCAGTTCATCGGGAACGATCGAGTTGAACAGGATGCGGCCGACCGTGGTGGGAACGATCTTTCCGTCCACCAGCAGTTTGACCTTTGCATGCAGGGTCACCCAGCTGTTATCCAGGGCAAGCAGGGCTTCGTCCTTACTGTAAAAGACGGAACCCTCGCCGGGCTGGTTGGATTTGGCGCGGGTGATGTAGTAAGAGCCCAACACCATATCCTGTGAAGGAATGGCGATCGGGTTCCCGTGCGCGGGGTGCAGGATGTTGCTGCTCGCAAGCATCAGCATGCGGCACTCGATCTGCGCTTCAAAGGAAAGCGGCACGTGCACCGCCATCTGGTCCCCGTCGAAGTCGGCGTTGAACGCGGAACAAACGAGCGGATGGATGCGGATGGCTTTCCCGTCGATCAGGATGGGCTGGAACGCCTGGATACCCAGACGGTGCAGGGTCGGTGCGCGGTTCAGCAGAACCGGGTGATCTTTTACGACATATTCCAGAAGGTTCATGACCTCGGGGTCGCGCCGTTCGACCATGGTCTTGGCGACCTTGGCCGTTCCCGCTTTCCCGCGGACAAGCAATTCGTGGATGAGATGCGGCTTGAAAAGTTCGGTAGCCATTTTTTTCGGGATACCGCATTCGTGCATCTTCAATTCGGGACCCACAACGATCACGGAACGCGCGGAATAATCGACGCGTTTCCCGAGCAGGTTCTGACGGAACCGGCCCTCTTTGCCGTTGAGCATGTCGGACAGGGATTTCAGCGGACGGCGTGTGCCGGAACGGACCGCCGCACGTTTTCTTCCGTTGTCGAAAAGGGAGTCCACGGCTTCCTGGAGCATGCGTTTTTCGTTCCGGAGGATGACTTCCGGAGCTTTGATATCGATCAGCTGTTTTAAGCGGTTGTTCCGGATGATCACGCGGCGGTAGAGGTCATTCAGGTCCGAAGCCGCAAAGCGTCCGCCTTCCAGCGGGACAAGCGGCCGTAATTCCGGCGGAATGACGGGAAGCACCTTCAGGATCATGAATTCCGGACGGTTGATCGGTTCTTCATCTTCATTGTTCAGGAAAGATTTCAGTATCTTAAGGCGTTTGACGATGTCGTCGCGTTCGGAAACGGAGTTCGTCGTCTTAAGCTGCGCCTTCAGTTCGCTGACGATCTGAGGGACGTCAAGATCGACCAGCAGTTCGTAAACCGCCTGAGCGCCGGTCTTGGCGATAAACAGGTCCTTTTCATCGATCGCCTGTTCGGATTCTTCCCCGTAGGCGTAGAGAAGTTCGAAATAGGTATCCTCGTCCAGCAATTCCATATGGCGGACGGGGCGTACTTTTCCGTTATCCTCGACTTCGGCCTTGCCGGGCTGGATCACGACATACGATTCATAGTAAATGATCTGTTCGAGTTCTTTTGCTGCAATACCGAGAACATTCGCCAGTTTCGAGGGAATGGATTTCAGGAACCAGATATGAACGACCGGAACGGCCAGGTTGATATGGCCCATCCGTTCGCGCCGGACGCTTTTGCGCGTGACTTCCACGCCGCATCGGTCGCAGACGATCCCTTTGTAGCGAATGCGTTTGTATTTGCCGCAGTGACATTCCCAGTCCTTGACCGGACCAAATATTTTTTCGCAGAACAACCCGTCTTTTTCGGGTTTGTAGGAGCGATAGTTGATGGTCTCGGGTTTCAGGACCTCACCGCGGGATTTACTCAATATCGATTCCGGCGAGGAAAGACGTATCTGTATTTTCTGGAAGTCTTTGCTCGTCGACTTTTGTTGTAATGTGCTCAATGCCAAAGTAACTCCTCCTATAGAAGGATATTATATCAAATCCATTTCAATTCCGAGACCCTCAAGTTCTTTCAGCAGAACATTGAAGGATTCCGGCGTTCCGTACGCAGGCAGATTCTCGCCCTTCACGATCGCATTGTAAATACGCGTTCTTCCGTCCACGTCGTCGGATTTGACGGTAAGTACTTCCTGAAGCGTATGTGCGGCGCCGTAAGCCTCAAGCGCCCACACTTCCATTTCTCCGAAGCGCTGGCCGCCGAACTGGGCTTTTCCGCCCAGAGGCTGCTGCGTGATGAGGGAGTAAGGGCCTGTGGACCGTGCGTGCATCTTGTCTTCGATCATGTGCGCCAGCTTCATCATATAGATGTAGCCGCAGGCGACCGGATTATCGATCTTTTGTCCGCTGCGCCCGTCATAGAGGTCGACCTTTCCGTTTTCGGGGAGGTTCGCCTGTTTCATCAGGGCCGCGATCTCACCGATGCTTGCGCCGTCGAAAACGGGTGTTTCAAAATAAACGCCCAGTTCGTGCGC
>CALMFL010000306.1 GCA_937862595.1 uncultured Fidelibacterota bacterium | reverse complement strand
CTGAAACAATACAGCATGGAGAAACGCATCGTCTCGCTCGGCCTGACGAAACAGGATATGGAATACGTGCTGGAACGGCCGAAGGTCAGCGTTTTTGAAGTGGGCAAAACGGGGGACACCACCCGATCGAACCTGCTCATCAAATACGGCATTCCGGGGATCTTTCTCTGGCTGCTCGTCATGGGCATTATCATGAGTTCGTCCATGCTGATCAGCGGGGTGATCGAAGAACGGTCAAACCGCATTATGGAGATCATGCTTTCAAGCATCAAGCCGCATGAACTGATGGCCGGTAAGATCCTGGGCATCGGGATGATGGGCGTCATCCAGATATGCATCTATCTTGTCATCATCCTGCTCCTGACGATCTTCGGCGGATCGTTCATCGATCTGGACCTGTCGCCGGCGGACGTATTCACCCCGAACATCCTGTGGTATTTTGTCTACTTCATCATGGGATATTTCATGTACGCCACCCTCTATGTCAGCCTCGGCTCTCTTTTTGACAACGAGCGGGACGCCCAGCAGTCCGTCGGCTATCTCTCGCTGTTCGCCGTGCTGCCGATCATGCTCATCCAGCCGATCATGATGAATCCCGGCACGCCTTTGACCACGATCCTGTCGTTCATCCCCCTGACCACGCCCTTCATGATGATCCTGAAGATCGGGATGCTGTCGGCGCCCCTGTGGGAGATCATCCTGATGATGATCTACCTGCTGGTCTGGATCTTTGCCATTGCCCGGGCAGGAAGCAAGATCTTCAGGACCACGATCCTGATGTACGGGAAGCGGGCGACGCTCAAAGAGATCATTCAGTGGCTGCGCGCTTAGAAATTCATATCATATTCGGGAAAAAAGTGCTATATTCACGAGAAAAAAATACTGGAGGATAGAATGTCGCAATTAACCGTTGAAGTCACCGATCAAACCTTCCAGGAGAAGGTTCTCTCCAACCCCCTGCCGGTCGTTGTGGATTTCTGGGCGCCCTGGTGCGGGCCCTGCCGCATGATCGCGCCCAAACTGGAAGAACTTGCTCAGGAATACGAAGGCAAGATCATTGTGGCGAAAGTGAACGTCGACGATTCACCCATGGTCCCGGGCCAGCTCGGCGTCCGGTCGATCCCGACCCTGCTCTTTGTCAAGGGAGGGAAGATCATTGACCAGGTCATCGGGAACGTGCCCAAAAGCGAGCTTGAGTCCCGGATCAAAACCATGATCTGAAAGATGACCCCGGGGGAAACCCCGGGTTTCTTTTTTATGGAGGACAGCACAGTAAAAATAACGGTCGCCGGACAGGTGCAAATGGTCGGTTACCGCTGGTTCGCAAAGCAGCATGCGGACATGCTCGGGATCGCCGGATATGTCCGGAACACCTCCCGGGGCGAGGTTGAGATCATTGCTCAGGGTCCCGAAGACGCGATCCGGGTATTCATGGACTACCTGAGGGCAGGCCCGTCCCGCGCACGTATCGACCGGATCGTACGGGAGCCTTTCGAAGGCGAATGTTATTTTCAGCAATTCAGCATAAAGATGTGATCATGATGAACTGTTCAATCGCAATGGCGCAGATCAACGTTACCGTGGGGGATATCTCCGGCAACGCCCAAAAGATCATTTCGGCGATCCGCGAGGCACAGGTGCAGGGTGCGGACATCGTCCTGTTCCCGGAGCTTGCCCTGTGCGGCTATCCGCCCCTTGACCTTATCCTTGAAGATGAATTCATATCGGAAAACCGGAAACAGCTTCTGGAGATCGCCGCGTTCGCGGAAAACATCATCGCGATCGTCGGCGTGATCCATGTGCAGGAAGAACGCCGTTATAACGCGCTTGCCGTGATGCAGAACGGCCGCATCATCGATTATGTGCTCAAGACCAATCTGCCCACCTACGACGTGTTCGACGAGCTCCGCTACTTCAGCCCGAACCGGCATCCCCAGCCCATTCCGGTCAAGATAAAAGGGAACGACCGTCTTCTTGGCATTGAGATCTGCGAGGATCTGTGGGATAACAAGTATGAGATCAAGGTGACGCGCGAACTGGCCGAACAGGGGGCGGATATCATTCTCAATGCCAGCGCTTCCCCCTATTGCGTCGGAAAGATCAAACAGCGCATCGCCCTCGTGCGCGATAAGGTTGAAAAATTCAGGATCCCCTTTGTCTATGTGAACCTTGTAGGCGGCCAGGACGAGCTGATCTTTGACGGCAACAGCTTTGCGCTGGATGCCGAAGGGCGTTTCGCCGCCTACATGCCCGCCTCGCAGGAGGCTATGGGATACTGCCGCTTTACGGACGGACGAAGCGACCAACCCTTGCCCGAACCGGAATTCCGGGAACTTGAGGAGCTCCGTTCGGCGCTGATCCTCGGTATCCGGGACTATTTTTATAAAAGCGGGTTCCGGGACGCCGTGATCGGGCTGAGCGGGGGCATCGATTCCGCGCTGGTGACGGTCCTGGCTTCCGAGGCCCTGGGTCCGGCTCATGTCTATACCTATGCCATGCCGTCCGTCTTCAGCAGCGATCACTCGCTGGCCGATGCCCGGAAATGCGCCGAAAATTTAAACGTTCATTTCGATATCATTCCCATCAGCCCTATGTACGATACCTTCCTGAAATCCCTCGAAAAGCCCTTTGCGGGAACGGCGTTCGGCCTTGCCGAAGAAAACCTGCAGGCCCGTATCCGCGGCACGCTCCTGATGTCGATCGCGAACAAAAAAAAGGCCCTGGTCCTGACGACCGGGAACAAGACCGAACTTGCCCTCGGATACTGTACCCTCTACGGGGACATGTGCGGGGGGCTTGCCCCGATCAGCGACCTGAACAAACCGGATGTGTACCGTCTGGCGAACTACCTGAATGCACAGTACGGCTACGATGTCATTCCCGAAAACACGATTCTGAAAAAACCCTCCGCGGAACTGGCTGAAAACCAGTTTGACCCCTTCGACTACGATATTGTCAGTCCGATCGTCGACGATCTGCTGTGCGACAACCGGTCCATTGAACAGCTGATCCGGGACACCGGGGACCCCGATCTGGTGTATCGTATTTTCAATCTGATCCGGACGACCGAATACAAGCGCTGGCAGGCGGCGCCCGGACTGCGGGTCACGCCCAAAGCCTTCGGCCAGGGCCGAAGAATGCCCATGATCAATCATTTCGCTTTATGATCTCTCCGTAAATCGCGGGATTCTGTGACGCAGGTCATAAAACGCCTTCGCCCCTCTTTGCGCGGCACTTAGTTCTGTTAAAACTGCCGGGAATCCGCTATTATTTCATGAAAACCGGGGGACCTGTCTTTGCCCGCTTCAACAGCGCCTGCCGTGCGGTATGCGGTATTCATCTGCACGGGTATCCTTTTGCAAATCTTCGCGGACCTTCCGCTGGGGGTTGTGGCGCTTGCCCTGTTCATTCCGGTAGTCATGGCTTTTCTGCTTCCCGGAAAATACCGTTTCGGGACTGTGCTGCTGGCTCTGTGCATTGTCCTTTCCGGCATGCTCCGAACGGCCATGAGCGACCGGGTATTCGCGGAAAAACGGGACCTTGAGATTCGCGAAGGATCTCTTGAGATCACGGTGCTGGAGCAGAAGACCACACCCTATCATATCGCCTCGTATAAGGTCAGGACAAAAACCGGCGGAACGCGGTACTGCGGAACGCTCTATGCCCGGACGACCATGCCGGTCCTGCTGCCGGGACGGTCCTACCGCGTTTCCCCGATAAGTATGGTCCCGATCAATGAAAGCGTGAACCCTTACCGCTTTGATTACCTTGAGTATGCAAAAGGGAAGGGACTGACGCATTCGTTCCAGACGAACAAGCACAGCGTCTTTGAAGATGCGGGCGTGGGCGATCCGCTCCGGCATGCCGCCTACCGCATCCGGAATATCCTGTCCGTCCGCTTTCTCTGCGTGCTGGGCATTGAGAAGGGGAGCCTGGTGAACGGGTTTCTCTTCGGCATGAAGCCGGAAATACCGGCGGGCATTTCGGATATGTTTCGCAATCTGGGTATCAGTCATCTCCTGGCCGTGTCCGGATTGCATGTCGGACTGATCATCCTGATCGTTTACCAGATCCTGCTTACCCTGTCCCTTCCGCGCATCGCCCGGACCGTCATGGCGGGGCTGTTCCTTGTCTTTTACTGCTATCTTACCGGGGGCTCGCCCTCGGTCATCCGTTCGTCGATGATGTCGGCCTTCCTGCTGGCGGCGCCCCTGTTCCGGCGCAGTTATCACGCCCTGAACGCGGTGGCCGCCACCGCCGTCATTCTGCTGCTCGTCAATCCCTATTACCTGAAGGACGTCGGGTTCCAGTTCTCTTTTTGCGCCGTCGCCGGCATCCTGCTGGGCTATTCGAGGCTTAGGGAACTTCTGCCATTAAAATCGAAGCATGCGCTCATCACGTACTGCTACGAGATGCTGATCGTTTCCTTAAGCGCCGCCCTGTTCACGGCGCCGGTGGCGCTGCACTATTTCAACACCCTTCAGCTCTGCTCGCTGTTCCTGAACCTCATTGCCATTCCGCTTACGTTCTGCGTCATGATCTGCGCCATGATCAGCCTGCCCTGCCTTTTCCTTCCCGGCATTTTCAGCGACGTGATCCTTCAGGCCCTGGACCTTTCGCTCGGCGCATTCCGGGAGGTCCTTCGCCTGGCCTCCCGGTCGCAGATATGGACGATGCAGGTTTCGTCGTACGGGAAACCCCTTCTGAGCGGCGCGGTGCTGATCGTGCTGTTCGCCGTGTGCGTCACGAAGATCAACCTGAAATACCGGCTGATGGTCCTGACCGCCTGTCTGTGCGGATTCGGGTTCTTCATGAGCAGCCGTCCGGAGATCGTTCAGCTTGCCCTGAAGAACGGGCGCTGCATCCTTTGCCGCAGCGGCCGGGAGGCGCTGGTCGTCAACACGGGAGCCACAGGCTTCAATTACAATGATTACGATTCCTCCATCCGGCCCGTTCTGGAGCACTGGGGCATCAGGAAGGTTCAGACCGTGATCACCGCCTGGGAGAAAAACAAGACCGGGACCCTTTCGCATGTCCGCCGGGACTATCCGGCGTGTCCGGTGCATCTCTTTCCCGGCCAAATCCCGGAAGAGGGGCTTTATCATATCGCAGACCGGGATACGGGCTGGGTGATGGGGAGGATCGCGGTAGACATGTCCGCGGACAGGGGAGAGATCCGCCTGTCCGCCGCCGGGACCGCTGAGATCATTAGCATCGGGGGAAGGGAGGAGGAGGCCTCCTTTCAGGGAAAGCGCTTCGATGTCGATGCCGAATTGACCCGCGCGAGGCATTATATCCTGATCGCGGGCAAATGGAGGAAAAGAGAATAATGCTTTCAGGTCTGCATACATTTAATTATATTTTTTCAGTCTAGAAAAAAAGGAATATAAAAATGAAAAAGATGATCCTGCTGGCCGCCGTTCTGATGTTTTTGTCCGGATGCAGCACCTATTACGGGAATTATGACTACAACGCCTATTTCCAGAATGACGAGCCTTTTATCACGGTCGATAACGAGCAGGAAGCGGCCGACTTCATCGCGCGCAAACTGAAACGCTATTTCAAACGCTCCGGCATGGCGACCATGGCCGTGCTGAATTTTACGGACGAATACGGCGACCGTTTGAACCGCGGCATTTTCTTTGCGGACCGCGTGGTCGCTGCCCTGTCGCGCTACCGCAATCCGGTCGTTGTGGAACGGGAATCCCTTTATGAGATCGTCAGGGAGCGGGAGCTCAGCCAGACAAGCCTGATCATCAATAAGGGCTACGAACTGCGTCAACTGGTGCAGGCAGACTATATCCTTCACGGAAGGATCTACCGCGGGGACTGGGACGACATGGTGTCCGTGAGATGTTTTGAGGTCGGCAGCGGAAGGGTCATTTACGCCGCAACCATCGACATCGACCGTACGCCCGATTTTATCCCGCAGCCGCACTACGGCCCTTATCCCGGTCCGCATCCCGAACCGCGTCCTCCGCGCCCCCCGAAGCCCGGTCCCGTCATCATCATTGAGCCGAACGAGCCCGAAGAAGAAACGCCCGTAAAGCCCAAGGACAAGATCGAGAATGTCGGAAAGAAAGATCCCGGCAATGCCAAGCCCAGCACGTCCGACCAGTATCAGTATAAGAAAAAGGACGAGGATCCTCCTAAAAAAGAGGAACCCGTTGTGGAGATCAAAGAAGACGGTCTTAAAAAAGATCCCGTGATCAAAAAAAATGAAGAAAAAGAACCCGTTCAGGAAATTAATAAACCGGACACCAAGAAAAAGAGCCCGGACCCGGTCACGCCCCCGACCCTTCAGGAACCCGTAAAGCCGGCGCCGGCCCCGGTCCTTAAAAAGACCGAAGAAAAGAAATCCGAAGAGGAAAGCAAGGAAGACGAAACGAAAAAAACGACGACGACGTCAACGCTTAAAACCAAAGAATCCGTTCTAAAGAAATGACAGCGGATGAAGCCGGACATCTGTCCCTGCATGCGATCGATGAAGACTACCGCAGCAGGTACGGCGTCATTGCGGGCGTGGACGAAGCCGGAAGAGGTCCGCTCGCAGGACCCGTCACCGCCGCGGCGGTGATCTTCCGGCCCGGGGTGCATCATGACCTGATCCGGGACTCAAAAAAACTCAGTGAAAAACAACGGGAGACCGCGTACGAATGGATCACCGAACATGCCGAGGCATGGGCGGTGCATTCCCTCGGCGTACAGGCGATCAATAAAACGAATATACTGAAAGCCGCGCTGACCGCGATGGAGCGGGCCGCAGACAAGCTCGCCCGTCCCGACGCGCACATTCTTGTTGACGGGAATCAGCTTCCCCCGGCCCTGGCCGGCCGCTGCGATACGGTCGTCGGCGGCGACGGGATCTCCTTTTCGATCGCCGCGGCCTCGATCCTAGCCAAAGTCAGCCGGGACAGGATGATGATGCGCTGGGCGGAGATCTATCCCGAATACGGATTCGAAAAGCACAAAGGGTACGGGACCCCCGAACATCTGAAAGCGATCCGCGAGCATTTTCCCTGTCCGATCCACCGGACCGGATTTTCACCCGTCAAACAGATGATCCTGCCGCAGAACCCCTCTGCGGGCATGATCGGAAAGTGGGGAGAGAACTGGGCGGTCTATTTCCTGGTCCTTAAGGGGTATCATTTTGTCACGCGGAATTACCACGGCGGCGTGAACGGCGAGATCGACCTGATCATGAAAAGCGGGGAACAGTTTATCATGGTCGAAGTTAAGACAAGGTTCGGTAAAAAAGGCTATGATCCGGTTGAACGTATCGATGACGGCAAGGTCGGGAAAATGCTGAGCGCCGCCGAACGTTATTTTTATGATTTGAATATGAGCGAATATGATGTTAGATTTGATGCTGTGACGGTAAGCGGCAGCAACTGGGTTGCGCCGGATATCGAACATTACGAAGCGATTCTACAATAAGGAAGACCCATGTCAGAACAATCAGTCCCGGACCGGAAGGACAATAAGAGACCAAAGAAGGCCAAGCGGACCTTTTCTTCAAAGAAAGAGAAGGTCATCTACGAGATAAAATCCTGGACCGTCATTATTCTGGCGGTGTGGGTGATCCGCAGCATGATATTCTGCAATTATATCGTCCCGACCGGATCGATGGAAAACACCATGATGACCGGGACCTTTGTGATCGGGAATCAGCTGTACTACGGCGCGCAAACGCCGCATAAGATCGCGATCCCCTTCACGCCCATCGGATTCACCATCCCGCACGTGAAGCTGCCGGCGATCAAAAAGCCCGAAACCGGGGATATCGTCATTTTTGAATACCCCCAGAACCGGATGTACGATTACGTCAAACGCTGCATCGGTACGCCCGGTTCGACCCTTCAAATAAAAGATAAACGGGTATATGTCAACGGCGTGCTTTTTGAAGATCCGCCCAAAGCGAACATCAGTTACGAGAACATCCAGGACGCCGGATACGTGAACCCCTACATCTGGCCGTCGGGCCACGGCAACAAGGACCAGTACCCCGCCCTCTACATCCCGAAAAAAGGGGATGTCCTCAACCTGGATACCGCAGACCCCGAGTATGCCTACAACATTCTCAAATTAGAGGGGAAGAAAGTCAGCTATCAGTTCGGCAACTGGTACATCGACGGGGTCCGCAGCCGCAGCTACAAGGTCAGGCAGGATTATTATTTCATGATGGGCGATAACCGCGACAACAGCGCGGACAGCCGTTTCTGGGGATTGGTACCCTATTCATACATCAAGGGCAAACCGACATCCGTTCAGTTCCTGCTGTGGGACAAGACCTGGAAAAAGGTCCTGGTCATCGGCGGCATGGCCCTGCTCCTGTTCTATGCCTTTTTCTGGGACGGCATTCGGGAACGGCGCAGAAAAAAGGAAGAGACGCAAAAAACGCTCTGAGCGCACAGTAAAACCATCAATAGTCGTTTGTTCACAGACCGATCACACCGGATCAGGGGATCGTAAAAGATCCCCGTATCTGTTTCATGGAGGTTCCTCATGGAAACGTTTTCCGCCCCGCCGTACCGGATCAAAATGGTTGAAGCCATCAAGCAGACCACGCGGAAAGAGCGCGAGGAATATCTCCGCAAGGCCTATAATAATCTGTTCCTGCTTCCCAGCGAAGCGGTTTACATCGACCTTTTGACCGACAGCGGGACCGGCGCGATGAGCGACGCCCAATGGGGAGCGCTGATGCAGGGCGATGAAGCGTATGCCGGCAGCCGGAGCTTTTACCGCCTGCGGGATGTCGTGCACAAGATCACGGGCTATCACTATTTTATTCCCGTGCATCAGGGACGGGGAGCCGAACACGTAGTCCTTCCGCTTCTGGCGAAACGCCCCGGCATGTACTTTATCAGCAACATGCATTTTGATACGACCCGCGCACATGTCGAGCTGGCAGGCGCCCACGCCGTCGATTGCGTTATTCCCGAATGCATGGATATCCATACCTATCATCCCTTCAAGG
>CALMFL010000305.1 GCA_937862595.1 uncultured Fidelibacterota bacterium | reverse complement strand
GAGCATGACAGTGTTGATTGATATATACAATCGTCGGAAAGCGATTGATCGCGCTCTTCTAAGATCATAAATGAGTGTTCCTTGTTGGATATTCCCATTCATCAATGCTCTAAGCCCTCATGATCTCATGAAAATACTTGGGGCAAGTTTTAATGCAAGTTTAGATATGGAACACAACAAAAAAAGCTCCTGAAATTACCATGATGCCTAAAATACTTGAGGCAAGTTAAAAATATGCGGGATACATCACAATACCATGTTATTAAATAACTTATATAAAATTATCGCTAATGAATTCCAATCATTTTGTGATACGGAACACACATTATGTGTCTTTTGCAGTTAAAAAACTTGGGGCAAGTTTTAAAAATGCGGCTATTGTTGTTCAACCCCTGACGGGGCTGGGGAGCATGACAGTGTTGATTGATATATACAATCGTCGGAAAGCGATTGATCGCGCTTCGTTCCTCTTTTCTACTGCTGCGAAGCGGGAGGCGTGCCATGGCATGTCTCTATTTCGTAAATCGCAAATCAGCGTTCCATGTCAGGATATCAATTTGCTTCTTTTCAAACCTTCGTCTGCGCTCAGGGTTTTTCGAAAGATCATTGTTTAATCGTTCTGTTCTTCGCCACTTCCGTCTACTGTCTACCGTCTACTGGCTTCTGACTTCTGACTTCTGACTTCTCTTTAATCTCAACATATCCCGAAATATCAAAGCCCTTCGTGAGCTTATAGCCGATCAGCAAAAGGACGAGCAAAATCGCGATCCCAAGGAGGCCCATCGGAGCCATGAGGGGCTCTTTCCCCATAAATCCCGTCAGCAGGATCACCGAGGGAATAAGTCCGTTGAACCAGCCGTGCGCGGCGGCGGCAAGAATGACCGAGTTCCCGCGGATGTACATGTAGTTGAAAACGGTCCCAAGCAAAACGCATAAAAGAGTGAAGAGGAAAACGCCGGCCAGGGTGTAGCTTCCGTAATTGTAGCCCATCAGGATGACCGGAGCGTGCCACAGCCCCCAGACGACCCCCGTGATGATATTGGCCTTCCAAAATCCCAGCGGCAGAAGGTTCTGCAGAAGATAGGGACGCCAGCCGTATTCCTCGCCCAGCATGGCGATGATCGGGAAGGTAATGTTCGCGATCAGCCCGATCACCACGAACTGAAAGGTCCAGAAGATAAAGGGGGTCACGGAGCGTCCCATCAGGGACAGGCCGCCGACGGCCATGTTTTCCAGGAGCCAGTCGGGTTTTTTGCCGTAGAACAGGGCGTTCAGGATCACGCTGAGCACGGCGAACGCCACGATAAAGATCAGCACAGAGAGATAATTCTTCGCCTTTCCGAAACGGAAACCGCTGTTCCGGAACCCGTCGCGGAACACGATGCGCAGGAGGATGGCGATCAGCGCAGGAAAGAACATCATCGCCCCGAAGGACTGAACGGCCAGATGTTTTTGCGACACATAAACGGCCACCTGCTCTTCAAGGGACTTCAGGACCACCACGTCCTTCACCCCCGCCACCTCTTTCGGGAGGTCCTCCGTGCGGACTTCGGGATGCATTTCCAGGTACCGGGCCACGGCTTCGGGCTTCCCCCTGACAATGTCCGTGAACTGTTTGATCGCGGGCAATTCCGGATCCAGTTTTTTTCCTTCTTTATAGACGAATCCGCAAAGCAGAAAGCTCACCAGGTAGGTCAGGCCGACGAACCATATCACCCGTTTCCAGGAAACGCGCGAGCCGATGATCAATTTTTTTTCAGCCATGTTTCGTTTCTCCCGTTCTTGTCATGTTCATGAACAACCTTGCCGCTTCTTCAACTGCGCCCGCCGGCAGGGGATCGCACACATAAACGGACATGCCGTTCTTTGGTTTATTCTACAGCGGATTTTTCTTTCCGCTTTTCACTCTTTTCCGCTTTCATCCTTTTGAAATAATCCTTTGAGATCGCCGCCACGAAAGGAGAAAGCACGATCAGCGCGATCAGGTTCGGCAGGGCCATCATGGCGTTCATGATGTCGCTGAAGCCGATCACCACGTCCAGCTGGATCACCGCACCGAAGATCAGGAACCCCAGGTAGATCCAGCGATAGGGCACCACCGCCCGTTCGCCGAAAAGATAATCGCTGGCGCGGTCGCCGTAGTAGGACCAGGAGATCAGGGTCGAGAACGCGAACAGAACGATCCCAAAGGCGACGATCTTGCCTCCGAGGGCGCTGTTCAGTCCGATCTCAAAGGCCCGCGAGGTCAGTTCGCCCTTGTCGCTGAAGATCTCATGCGCGCCGGTCATGACGATGATCAGTCCGGTTATCGTGCAGATCATGATCGTGTCGATAAAGGGTTCCAGCATGGCGACAAGCCCTTCGCGCACCGGTTCTTTCGTTTTGGCGGCCCCGTGGGCGATCGCCGCCGAACCCAGTCCGGCCTCGTTGGAGAACAGCCCGCGGGCAACTCCGTTCCGCACGACCGTCCCGAGCAGTCCGCCCGCCAGGGCTTCCGGCGTATGGAAGGCATAGTAAAAGATCTCCCTGAAGGCCTCCGGGATCATCGTGAAATTCTTGAAGATGATGATCAGTCCGGCGCCGATATAGAACACGCACATAAAGGGAACGATCTTTGCGGCAACCTTGCCGATGCTTTTGATCCCCCCGAGAATGACGGCGCCCACCAGGACGGCGACCACGACCCCGGTCACGATGTTGAAAAGGAAGGTCGGAGCCTTGTCCCCGTTGACCAGGAAGTTCAGGCTGGTCGCGATGTTGTTGATCTGGAACATGTTCCCGATGCCGAAGCTTGCGAACATGGTAAAGAGCGCATACATCACCGCCAGCCATTTGAAATTCTTCCCCATGCCGTGTTCGATGTAGTGCATCGGGCCGCCGTGGGAAACGCCCTTGTCATCCACCCGGCGGAAACGGACCGCAAGCGTACAGGAGGAGAACTTCGTCGCCATGCCTACCAGCGCCGTGATCCACATCCAGAACAGCGCGCCGGGACCCCCGGTCAGGATGGCCGTGGCCACGCCGACGATGTTCCCGGTCCCGACCGTTGCCGACAAGGCCGCCATCAGCGCCTGGAAATGGGTGATCTCGCCCGGATCGCGTTCCCGGTCGTATTTCCCGGACAGGATGCCGGCGCCGTGCTTGAATCCGCGTATCTGAACGAATTTGTAGCGGACCGTCAGGAACAGGCCGGTCCCCACCAGCAGGATCATCAGTACGGGACCCCAAACGAATTGCTGCACCGATGCGATCAGTTCTGCAAAGCTCATGTTGCCTCCTTCCGGGCGAATGCATAAAATTCGGTTATATAACAATATTAGAGGGAATATAAATTGATTTTATTCTAATAAAAAACGCTTTTTTCACTCAGTCCCTTTCGCCGGTAAAAACCCGGCAATTATATGTTTGCCAAACGAAAATTAAATGCGTATTTTTCAGGCGAACGAGGTGAATGTGACAGAGAACAAAAAACATCACGGTACGCCGGAGTGGGGGCATAAGATCCTCCGGGTTGTCAGCGACGAGCATCTGATCGGCTCAGCCGTTCCCGTTCAGCCCAAAAATATCAACCATATTAAAATGGACGACCTGGAATACGAGCATGAATCGCTCAATTTCGAGGGATGGCGGTATCAGCTCGGCTTTGCCCTCGATGACGATTCCTTTTATTTATTCTACAAAAAACCGATAAATCTGACTAAATAGTTTTTGTTCGTTACACAAGGAGGGATTATGCATTT
>CALMFL010000304.1 GCA_937862595.1 uncultured Fidelibacterota bacterium | reverse complement strand
AACCTTAACTGGACAGGTGTAATAAGATGGATTATATACGTTTGAAGAACATGGTGTTTTACGGGTATCACGGGGTGGCGGAGAGCGAGAAGATCCTGGGCGCCCGCTTCGAGGTGGACCTGATCGTCGGCTGCGATCTGAAAAAAGCGTCCGAAAGCGACGACCTGCAGGACACGATCAATTATGAGGCGATCTATCACGATATCGAGGAGATCGTCACGCAGAAGAAAAAACGGCTGATCGAAGCGCTGGCCGGGATCATCGCCCGCACGATACGGGAAAAGTACCTTGGGATCGAAAGGATCACCGTAGTCGTCCGCAAGCCCAGCGTCCCCATCAAGGGCATCCTGGACACCGTCGAGGTCGAGATCAGCTATTAAGCAAAAGGAACGATCATGAAAAAAATATTTATGCTGGCCGTCGCCGCGGGAATGCTCCTTTCCTGTGCGGCCGAAAAACCCGTCGTTTCCGGCGAGATCGGACGCATGAGCCACGCCGCGATCGATTCGCTGCTCCGCGTGAATGCGGAAAAAGGCTATACGATCACGGACCGGATACGGCTTTATTCCGGCATGTTCCTCGGCACGCCCTACAGCTGGACCGCGACCGGGGACGGTCCCTACGCCCTTCTGGAAACCAAGCCGCTGGTCAATTTCGACAGCACCAACTGCATGGTCTATTGCGAGCACGTGCTGGCGCTGGCCATTTCCGATTCCTGGGACAATTTTTTCAACAACCTCCAGCAGATCCGCTATAAAGACGGACTGATCGGGATGAAGACGCGGAATCACTATACCATGGCGGACTGGCTGCCCGAGAACGGCTGGATCCTGGACGACGTCTCCCGGAAGGTCGGCGGGGAGTACACGCAGAGCATGACCCGGACCATCTCGCACGAGAACTTTTTCAGAGGCAAGGGCATGACGGACATGCGCTACGTCAAGCTGGACAGGACCCTGACTGTCGACTACGTGCCGATGGAACATCTGGACAAGGTTAAATCCCGTGTGCGGAACGGCGATATCGTGGCGATGCTGCTGGCGGATAAAGAAGACATCTTTTCCGCGCACATGCTGATGATCGTTGAAAAGGAAGGAAAACTCTCTTTCCGGGAAGCCTCCACGAGCAACTACTCGACCTTCGAGACCGACTACGATGCCTGGCTGGACTGGAAAAGCGCTTCCGACCGTTATGCGGGCATCGCCTTCATGCGCGTCAGGGATGAATATAACAAACCCGATGCCGTGGTATTGCCCTGGGATATTCCAAAATTGAAGAATAAATAAACGATGATCCGGAGAAGAGGAATGCGTTTTATCAGAAGGATGTTGTTTTTATTGTCCGTATTGTTGCTGCTTCACCCGCTTTTTGCCGTTAAAGGAAAGGTTTATCTTGTACCCGGTTCGGATACGTCCATTTGGGAGGGACTTTCGACGACGGTCTATGACGGAAGACTGTTCCTGAGCGGCCTGTACAGCAACCCGAACCGCTATGCGTATGCCGTGATGGATACGTCCTTTCGTTATCCCCTGAAAGACAGCTACGGCCGGCCGATGAAAATGACCTGGTGGATGATGGCAGGGAATGTTTTTGACCGTTCCGTTAACTGCAATGTTCCCGTCCGGAGAAATATCAGCCTGTATCTGATGAAGAAATACCATCAGGAGGCCATTGGACATTACGATGATCAGCTTTCGCTCCACTACCATACCTATTATTGGTCAGATCCCGACGGCGACGGCGTCTATGCCTACGAGGTGGCGCCCGATTTCAGCCTGAATCAGGACGATTACGAAAAAACCCTCTGCAGCTTTTTGATCGAGGATGGGATCTTTCCCGTATCCTTCCGCAGCGGGTGGATGTATATGGACCTGAACTGGCAAGCCTATCAGGAGCGTTTTATTCCCTTTGATATGTCCGATTGCTGGTCTCCCTGGTCGGAAGGGACCCAACCGTACCATCCTGCAGAAGACAACTACCGTATTCCCGGCGATCTCAAACAATGGCGCGTACGCTCGTTTTATTTTACCGTTTATTCCCAGATGACCAGCGCCATGAATACCATGTTCCGTGAGGCGGCGGAAGGCAAGGATCAAATGGCCAATATGT
>CALMFL010000303.1 GCA_937862595.1 uncultured Fidelibacterota bacterium | reverse complement strand
CTGCCGTCGTATGCAGGATCTGTTTGACGTTTTTGTAATGAAGGACATCCACCACGCCGGCAACTTTGCGGGCTGCGGAATCGTCGATGTCCAGGATGTCTGCAAAGGCATGCGGCGAGTAGATCAGTTTGGCGTGGAGCAGGTCCTTGAGTTCAAAATCATCCACGAAGCGGGCGCTTCCCGTTGCCAGGGAGAGCGAATCGATCTTCTTTTCCGAAATGCCGACGGTCGTATATTTTTTCATGGTTTTTTTCTGTTTTGAAGTCGTTGGGCTGCGCACTGGACCGCTTCAATGATCTTCACGTATCCGGTGCAGCGGCACAGGTTTCCCGTCAGGGCTTCTTTGATCTCGGATTCGTCCGGGTCCGGATTGTCCCGCAGGAGCGCATAGGAGGCCAGGACCATTCCGGGCGTGCAGAACCCGCACTGCACGGCGCCGCAATCGACAAAGGCTTCCTGGATGATAGCCGGCGCGTGAAGATCGCCGATACCCTTTACCGTCGTGATCTCATCTCCGGTTACGGAGGCGGTGAATATCAGACATGAATTTACGGGCTTGCCGTTAAGCAGGACCAGGCATGCGCCGCATTCGCCTTCTTCACAGCCGTTCTTTACCTCGGTGTATCCGTTGTTGCGCAGCGTGTGCAGCAGATGCTCGTCCGCTTCGAAGCTTAAATTTACCGCTTTGCCGTTGATCGTCATTCGGGCTTTCATCATGTCGTCTCCACCGCACGAAGGACCAAACGCAGGGTTTCGATCCTGGCCTTGTGCTCCAGGTAGTCCGCTTCGACGTTGCGGGTTCGGTTAAAACGGGCGTTGACCCGTTCCAGGATCTCTTTTTCGTTTATCTCGCCGCGGGGGGTGCTTTCCAGATAGGCCTCCAGCTCCTTCAGGCGGGTGATACGTTCGGCGGTGCCGACCAGAATGACCCGCGCGCGAGCGATGGTTTCTTCTTTCATTTTATACAGGACCGTTACAGTGAACAGCGGCATGTCGTTGTGCGTCCGGACTTCGCGGTAATGGCCGGCACGATGCGGGGTGTCCCGGAAGGCGATTTCCTTGATCAGCGTTTTCCGGT
>CALMFL010000302.1 GCA_937862595.1 uncultured Fidelibacterota bacterium | reverse complement strand
ATCGGGGATCATGATTTCCCCGAAATGGAAGATACTTGCGGCCAGCGCCGCATCCGCTTTCGCGGTTTCGAACACCTCCGCAAAGTGGGCGCAGTTCCCGGCGCCGCCGGACGCGATCACCGGAACGCGCACGCCTTCCGAGACCTCCCGGGTAATGTCAAGGGCAAAGCCCTGTTTGGTGCCGTCATGGTCCATGGAGGTCAGCAATATCTCCCCCGCTCCCCGGCTCACCGCTTCTCTTGCCCATTCGAGCGTGGTGCGGGACGTGGGGGTCCGGCCTCCGTCGAGGAATACGACCGATCTTCCGTCCTGCCGCTTGCAGTCGACCGCCAGCACAACGCACTGGCTGCCGAAACGGCCTGCCAGGGAATCGATGATCCCGGGGTCGCGTACGGCGGCGGAATTGACCGTGATCTTATCCGCGCCGGCATCCAGGAGACGAGCGACATCGTCCGCGCTCCGGATCCCGCCGCCGACCGTAAAGGGAATATTGATGGTGTGCGCGATCCTGCCGACCAGCTCCGCAAAGGTTTTCCGCTTCTCGATCGTTGCGGTGATATCGAGAAAGGTCAGTTCGTCCGCTCCCGCCGCGGCATAGGCCCGCGCAAGTTCCACCGGGTCCCCCGCACGGCGGATATTCACGAAGTTCACTCCCTTAACGGTTTGTCCGTCCCGGATATCCAGGCAGGGTATGATGCGTTTTGTCAGCATGATCCTCTGTACTCCGCAATGTCATTCAATGTGATCCTCTCTTCATAGAAGGCTTTCCCGACGATCACGCCGCTGACGCCGAGGGCGTCAAGCCGGCGGATGTCCTCCATGGAGGCGATGCCGCCGCTGGCGATCAGATAAATTCCGGGAAAACGCTGCCGGATCGTTTCATAGACCTTTTCGGCGCTGCCTTCGAGCATGCCGTCCCGGGAAATGTCCGTGCTGATGACCGTCCTGATCCCGCGGGAAATATAGTCGTCCAGGAAGATCATCAGGTCCAGGTCCGTCGATTCCTGCCAGCCCGATATGGCGATCTTTCCGTATTTGAAATCGGCGCCGAGAATGATCTTTTCGGGACCGAAATGATGGATCCAGCGTGTCACGGTCTGCGGTTCGAGCGCGGCGATACTGCCGGCGGTCACCTGGCCGACGCCGAGGGAGAAGGCCGTCAGCAGATCCGCGTCGGACTTGATGCCGCCGCCGAAATCCACCTTCAGGGACGTTTCCCGGCAGATCCTTTCCACGGCTTCGGCATTCACGATGCGGCCCGTACGGGCGCCGTCAAGGTCCACACAGTGCAGGCGCCGCATCCCCGCATCCTCAAAGCGTTTCGCCATCTCCGCGGGGTCGCGGTCATAGACGGTTTTTGCCGAATAGTCTCCGCGGGTCAGCCGGACGCATTTTCCGTCCATGATATCGATGGCGGGAATTATGTCGATCATACCGCACCCTTTTCAAGCATTAAAAAATTCTTCAGGATCCGCTGTCCGAGCTCGCCGCTTTTTTCCGGATGGAACTGCAGGGCAAAAAAATTATCCTTGTGAAGGGCGGACGCAAAGAGACGGATATAGTCCGTTTGCGCCGTGGTTTCGCGGCACCTTGCGGCGGCGTAGCTGTGGACGAAATACATATACGAAGCTTCGGGTATGCCTTCGAACAGAGGTCCGCGCAGCTGCGTGACGGTATTCCAGCCCATATGCGGCACCTTGTCCTCCGCCGGGAAAAGCGTAACGTCCGTATCGAAAATGCCGAGACAATCGGTATCCCCTTCTTCCGAAC
>CALMFL010000301.1 GCA_937862595.1 uncultured Fidelibacterota bacterium | reverse complement strand
CCGGATCAGCGCAGTGAACTTCAGGTGCTCAAGGACGAGGCACGGTTTTTGAAGCAGGATCTGGACGTGGTCACGGCAAGGATCAGCGAACTGGAAAAGGTCTGAGTGCGCATGAAGATCAGCATTGCCAGCGGAAAGGGCGGTACCGGAAAAACGACGCTTTCGACCAATCTGGCGGCGTATATCGCCGAGACGCGGCCGGTCGTGCTCGCGGACCTGGATGTCGAGGAACCGAATGCGGGACTTTTCATCCCGGGGATCAAGATCCATGAAGACGTAAAATATAAAATGATCCCGGAGTGGAAGCAGGATGTCTGCACGCTGTGCGGGAAATGCCGCGAGGTGTGCAATTTCAATGCGATCACGCAGATCCTTGACCGGATCATGGTGTTCCCGCAACTGTGCCATTCCTGCTTCGCCTGTTCGGAACTGTGCCCCGTCAATGCGCTGCCCATGAAAGCGGAGCGGATCGGCATCCTGCGGCATTTTACCTACGGCCGGCTTACCTTCATTGAAAGCATTCTGGATGTCGGCGAAGAGCAGGCCGTGCCGCTTATTGCGCAAACCCTGCGCTATGTCGGCGAAACCTGCGGGAAGGACACGATAACGATCTGCGACGCACCGCCCGGGACCTCCTGTCCGATGATCGAGGCCGTGAAGGATGCGGACAGGGTCCTGCTGATCACGGAGCCCACGCCCGTGGGTCTCTACGATCTGACGCTGGCGGTCGAAACGGTCCGGGAACTGAAAAAAGATTTCGGGGTGATCCTCAACCGTTACGGTATCGGTGACGACGGCGTGGAGAACTATTGCAGAAAAGAACACATTCCCCTGATCGCAAAAATACCGAATCAGCGCCATATTGCGGAGCGCTATTCTCAGGGAATGCTTCTATACCGGGAAGTGCCCGGGGTAAAGGAAGCCCTCGACCGGATTTTGGTTTTTCTCGGAATATCCCGGCAGGAAAGCGGCAAGGAAAAAGGCAAAGCATGAAAGAGATCGTCATTATATCGGGAAAGGGCGGAACGGGAAAAACATCGCTGACGGCATCCTTTGCGGTTTTGTGCGGGAACGAAGCCGTCACCGCGGATTGCGATGTGGATGCCGCGGATATGCACGTGTTCCTGCAGCCCGACCGGGCGTACCGGGAGGATTTTTACAGCGGGCGGCTTGCGGTCATTGACCCCCGCCGCTGCATCGACTGCGGAAAATGCGCGGATGTCTGCCGCTTTGACGCCATACGCGTGATCCGGGGACACCACAGCGTTCAGGCCATGGATTGCGAAGGCTGCGGCTACTGCGCACGGATCTGTCCCGCCCGGGCGATCGCCCAGGTCGGCAACCATGTCGGGTGGTGGTACGAGTCGGGGATCCGGACCGGATCGGACATGATCCATGCCCGCATGAAGGTTGGGGCGGAAAACTCCGGAAAACTGGTGGCAAAAGTGAAGAAAGAAGCCCGGCGGGTCGCCGAGGCGAAACAGCGGGAGCTGATACTGGTCGACGGATCCCCCGGGATCGGCTGTCCCGTGGTCTCGTCCCTCTCCGGCGCGGACTATGTGCTGATGGTCACCGAGCCGAGCGTTTCCGGACGGCACGACCTCGAGCGGCTGTACGCCCTGGTGGAAAAATTCAGACTGCCGGCCGGGTGCGTGATCAACAAAGCCGACCTGAACCCCGGGAAGCGGGACGAGATCGCCGCCTTCCTCAAGGAAAAGCAGATCGATCACATTGCAGATCTGCCCTACGATCTGGCATTCTCCACGGCCATGGTGAAAGGAAAGACCATTGTGGAGGAAGGAGAACCCGCACTCCGCATGAAGGTGGAAAGCGCATGGCGGAAAATCCGTGACAAGGTTAATCAAAACCATAAAGGAAGATAACATGAAGATCGCATTCAGTTCAACGGGAAAGGACTGGGAAAGTCCCATAGACCCCCGCTTTGGCAGAGCGGAGTACTTTTTTGTATACAACGAAGACGATGCGGGTTTGTCCCGCATTGA
>CALMFL010000300.1 GCA_937862595.1 uncultured Fidelibacterota bacterium | reverse complement strand
AGGGGAAAGCGAATGGGACGATCCCGAAGGAAAAGAAGAGCTGACCTTTCCCGACGGCCAGTCGCGCTATGTGAACCGCGATTTTGCCGACATCCTGCAGACCCAGATCGTCGAGGATATTTATGCAAAATACGATCCCGCCTGGAACCGCCGCGACATGTGGGACTCCGGCTACAGCGAAGCCTGGCGGCCGAATGTGCCGGCGGCCTTGCTGGAACTGCATTCGCATCACAATTTTTTGGACATGAAATTCGGCAACGACCCCCAGTTCCGCTTCGACGTAAGCCGCGCCATCTATAAAGGCATGCTGCGGTTTTTGTCGGCCCAGTACGGCTTCGATTACGTGGTCCAGCCCCTGCCGCCCGACCATGTGATGGCGGAAGTCCTGCACGGGAAAGTGATCCGGATCAAATGGATGCCGGTGCTCGATCCGCTCGAACCTACCGCCGTCCCGCAGAAATACATCGTCTATACCCGAAAGAATGACGGAGGCTGGGACGACGGCATCCTTCTGGACGGCCAGCAGGCCCTGATCCCGAGCATCGACGACGGGGTGATCTACAGTTTCAAGGTAACGGCGGTCAATGACGGCGGCGAAAGCTTTCCCTCGGAGATCGTGTCCGTTTGTAATATACCCAATACGAAAAAACTGCTTATCGTGAACGGCTTCGACCGCGTTTCCGGTCCGGAAACGATCGAGACCGGGCCTTACCTCGGATTTATGGATTCCTGGGGGAAGAGCGTTCCCGACCGCTACGACATCAGCTATACGGGAAGTCAGTACGATTTTATCGCGGATTCGAAGTGGCTCGACGATGATTCGCCCGGGAACGGCGCCAGCTACGGCGACCGGGAGACCCAGATCGTTCCGGGGAATACGCGTGATTTCCCTTACCTTCACGGCAGAGCCGTCCGGGCGGCAGGCTATTCCTTCGACAGCGCCTCCGATGAAAGCATCTCCCTGGGGATGCTCGATCTTGAGCCCTATTTCGCCATGGATATCATCTACGGCGAACAGAAGGCGACGCCCTGGCCGAAACCCATCAAAGCGCCCCGTTTCCGCGTCTTTCCCAAACCTTTCGCCGATGCCGTCCGGGACTATTGCATGGACGGCGGGAACGTCTTTGTCAGCGGCGCCTATATTGCAACGGACCTGCTGGACGATACCGTTAAAACAAAGTTTGCCGAAACGGTATTGAAGTATAAATGGCGCACGGACCATGCCGCCCGCCGCGGCAGGGTGTACAGCAACAACGATCTTCTTTTCAACGGCACAACCGCCCTTTCCTTCGTGACCGATTTTCATCCGAGGATCTACGGGGCCGAGAATCCCGATGCCATCGAACCCGCAAAGGACAGCGGGGCTTTTACCGTCATGCGTTATGCGGAAAACAATATGAGCGCCGGAGTGGCCTTTAACGGCGAGTCCTATAACACCGTGGTGCTGGGTTTCCCCTTCGAATGCATCGAAACGGAGCAGATGCGGAACAGCCTGATGAAAGATATCCTGAGATTTTTTGACCTCGACCAGGATATCCGGCAGAACGTTGCGAAAGACGGCCGGAAAAAAAGTTCGGTCAATCAGTAAGAATCCCGGAACAAGCCTGCCGGAAAAATATTTTATTGTCACGTATGTACCGGAACAGACCCATAAAGACAGTATGTCATGGCGTGATCATGACCTTCGCGGCGGCGGGAAGCCTTTTCGCCGCCGATCCGGGCATTAAGGCGTTTTATCGCGGCGACCTTGAAAAGGCGCATACGTATTACGACGGACGTCTGAAAAAAGAGGGCGAGAATGAGAAGATCATGTACAATCTCGGCACCACGGCACTGTCGATGAAACAGTTTGACGAAGCTGCGGCACTCCTGAACCGCAGCCTTGCCGACGACGATCCGGAACAGCTGGCCAAAGCCCATTACAATCTCGGACAGCTCGCCCTGGAGCAGCAAAAGGCGGAGGAAGCCCTTGAACATTTCAAAAAGAGCATCCTCCTGGACCCGGACGATCCCAACAGCAAGATCATGTTCGAACAGCTCCTCAGAATGATGCAGGAACAGCAGCAAGAGCAGAACGACGATCAGCAAAAAGATGAGGATCAGCAGACGGGAGATCAGCAGCGGAAAGATCAGGACCGGCAGCAGGATCAGCAGCAGGATCAGCAGGAGGAAGGGGACCGGCAGAAAAACGATCAGCAGGCTTCCTCTCAGCTGAGCGAAGAAGATCTGAGCCCGGAGGAACTGACAAGAGAGCAGGCGAAGAACATTCTGAACGCCATGAAAGAGGAAGAAAAAGAGTCCATGAAAAAGCTGATCATGAGCAAGGCCAATAACAAGAACGTGAAACGGATCAGGGAATGGTAGGTCGTTTCAGGAAATGTCTTGTTTTTATCCTGCTGACCGCAGGGGCCGCGGGCGCTTTTGCCCAGCGGGTGACGCTCACGGTCAGCAAGACCCAGTTCTCCGTTCAGGAACAGGTACAGCTCATTTTCACCTTTGAAGATATCAAGGATTCGCCGCGAAGCGTGAACCTGGAACTCTACGATCATTTCCGGGTCGTGGGAGGCCCCTACAGCTCAACGAGCTATTCCTGGGTGAACGGGAAAGCCTCATCGACCAATAAGGTCACCTACGATGTGATCGCGCTCAAGCCCGGCAGGATCCGGATCCCTGCGTATGAATTTACCGTTAAGAATCAAATATATAAAACGGAACCGGTGACCGTGAACGTCACCAAAGGTCCCGAACCGCAAGCTTCGGACGCCCCGGAAGCCCTGCCCGCCATGTTCATTCAGGTGACCGGACCCGGGCGCGCCGTGTATCAGGGCGAAACTTTCACGCTGCATTATTATCTTTACACCTCCGAAAATGTCCTGAACTATACGACAAATCCGGTTTCCACCCTGGAAGGTTTTATCGTTGACCGCTTTAAGCTTAACGAATCGCCGACCTCAGGCAGACAGATCATCAACGGGAAAGAATATCTGATCGCGGGGATCGCCTCGCTGACCCTGACGCCCACCATGACCGGAAGCGGCGTTATCGTCCCGAAAACATTCCGGATATCCATTAAAAGCACATCGAAAACACGCTCCATCTGGGACGATCCCTTCTTTGGCAACGCCAGCGAAGACGTCACCCTGGTCGCCCCGGCCGACACGATCGCGATCCTGCCGCTTCCTCCGGGGGCAGGTCCGCATTTCACCGGAGCGATCGGCGATTTTCAGCTCGATGCGTCACTGGACAGCACGGTCATTCAGGAAAACCAGGCGACGGCCGTACGGGTCCGCCTGAACGGGCACGGGAACCTGGAACACTTCGCTTTCCCGTCGCAGGTGTTTTCCGAAAGCTTTGAGGTGTTCGAACCCAAGGTGAAACAGGCGTTCAAGCTGAACGAGAACGATTATCAGGGCTCCTGCACATGGGAATATGTCCTGATCGCCTCCCGGCCCGGGACCTATCCTTTCAACGACATCGCCTTCACCTATTTTTCTCCCGCGGACGGACAGTACAAAACCCTGCGCGCACCCTTAAAAGGCATTCGCGTCGTATCGCACAATGAACTCGAAGGGGACTACGCCTCCGCACTGAGCCCCGATGAGGTCCGTCTCTTATCCCGGGACATCCGCTTTATCCAGATGGGGGAGACGCGGTATGTGGATGCCGGCTATGATCCCGTTCGGGATCCCCGGAACCGCACCTGGTACTACCTCGCCGCCCTGACGGCGCTCGCGTTCATTGCGGGGGATTTTTACCTCTCGCTCAGAATAAAGAACATGCCGAAGATCCGCTACAAGAATGCCCTGAAGAATTCCATGGCGTTTTTTAACAGGATCGCCGCGGACATACAGCCGGAAGAAGCGCTCACGCTCATTGAATCCGGATTCCGCTGCTATCTCAGCGACAAACAGATCGCCCCTGACGGACATCCCGGCATTGCGGACGTCTTAAAGACCATTGAAACGTATAAATACGCCCCGGGAATGCTGTCCCATCCCTTGCTGGAAAAACTGAAGCACCGCGCCCTGGAAATCATTGAGGAGAAGGAGGCCGTATGAAACGCATGCTCTTCATCGTGTTCCTGATCCCCCTTCTCCTGTATCCCGCAGCCGATCTGGACAGCTATAATCGTGAGACGGCCTTTAAAAAAGGCATATCCGCCTACGTGAGTGAAGATTATGCGGCGGCGGTTAGCATATTCCGTCAACTGGAATCACAGGGAAAGGTCAGCTGGGAGCTTTATTATAATCTCGGGAACGCCTATTTCAGGGAGGGACGGATCGGCCCCGCCATTCAGTATTGGGAAAAAGCGAAGCTGCTGGCCCCTTCGGAAAAGGACATCTCCTATAATCTGTCGATCGCGGAAAAGTACCGGGTCGACAAGGTGGTCCTGCCCGACATGTTCCCCCTCTTCAGATGGTACGAATCCATGCAGAAACAATTTCCGGTCCATCTGGCGGTGCGCCTGATCGGCCTGATGCTGTTCCTGCTTGCCGTGACCCTCGGGACCTTCCGGTTGCATGCGCGCATGAGCGGTAAAAGCCATAAGGGCGCCGGTATAACGCTCGTTTCGGTCTTTGCGGTCGTGATCGCGCTCCTGGCAGCCGTTTCCGCAGATACCGCTTATGAACGAAAACATGAAAAGCATGCGGTCATTCTCGATGAATCAGTGTATATTCTCGCTGAACCCGCCGAAGGGGCGACGCCCTTGTTTCTCCTGCATGAGGGATCGAAGGTCCTGATCGATAAGCGGATCGGGGAGGAATGGGCCAAAGTCAGCTACTTCGACGATAAGGTCGGATGGGTCAGGCTGAAACATCTGGGTGAAATATAAAAAAATGAAAATCCATCACGCATTTCTTTTTGCGCTCTGTCTGCTTCCGGGACTTCACGCCCAGATACAGCAGCAGGAGTTCATGGGTCCCGACAAGGTCAGGAAGCCCTATCGGATGAAGGATTTCAATACCATCCTTTTTCTGGACGACGAGGTATTTAAAAAAGACCCCGCGCAGGAAAACAAGGAGTTTATCGAAGCATCGGGATTCCGGATCCAGCTGATCTCCACACAGGACCTCAGCGAGGCGATCGCGGTGAAGGCGCTTGCGGATTCTCTTTACACGCTGCCGGTCTATGTGGATTTTGAACCGCCCAACTATAAGGTCCGGATCGGGAATTATCCGACGAATGAAGAAGCCCAGGTCCAGCAGGAACGCATGAGGAGCCGGGGATTTAAGTTCGCATGGGTCGTGCCGAGCAAGATCATCATTTCAAAATGAAATATTACCGCTACATAGCCCTGCTGTGCCTGATGCTGTCCACCGCGCTTTGGGGACTCGACGAGGATTTTCACACGGCCTTCGACCTGTTCTACAATTACCGTTTTGACGAAGCCGAAGCCTACTGCCGTGAAAAGATCGGTCAAACGGAGAATCCTTTCCCTTATTATGCCTTTCTCTCCTATATCAAGGTCCGCTCGGGCCTGGCAAATGCCGAATACGACATCATGGTCGGCGAAGCGGACAAGTCCATCCGGACCTACCGAACGCTTTATGAAGATCATCTTTCTCAACATCCGGAAGATGTTCAGGTGCAATTCTATTACACCGTCCTGCTGGCCGGGAAAATGCGCGTGTATCTCAACAAGATGGAATACCTCATGATCATCCGGGAAGCGCCCAAGATCCTGTCCAATAAGATCTATATTGACTATTATTCCAACAACACCTTCCACGAAATGGATTTTGGAACGGGCGCCTTCGACTACTACCTTTCCGTGGTCGGCCGGAATTTCGGACTGGGCGGGCTCATGGCGAATTCGAGTTCCGACGGCATCAGGGACCTGTGGAGCGCCTACGAAAACGCTATATTTACCCGCTGGGAAGCCGCGATCGTCCTGATGTACGTTTACCTGTACGACAAGACGGATTATGACCGGTGCCGAACGCTGTGCCGCGAATTCCTGGATGAATACCCGGATAACTTCGAAGTGCTTGCCATTGCGGCCGAATGCGACTATTATCAGGGGAAATGGGCGGAAGGGGACGCCTATGTCCGCCGGATCACGAAACTGCTGGACGGAGGCCTGCTGCGAAACGACACCGGCTGGCGCGCCCGCCTTTACTTCCTGAAGGGCGTTCGCGCCATGCTGAAGGATGAGCATGTCGCCGCCCTGGATAATTTTAATCGCGTATACGAAATGAACAGCATCGAATATTCCTGGTACCAGAGCATCGTCCTGAAATATACCGGGGACGTGTACTTGAAAATGGGGCTTGTACGGACGGCAAAGCTCTATTACGAGGAAACCGTCAATTCCATCGAGATCATTCCGCATGTCCGCGAAGCCAAAGACATACTCAAGACACTCAAATAACCCGCTCCCGTTAACATGACAAAATATATGCCAAAATGACAATTTAGGCTTGAAAATGGCGAATGATATGCCTATTATTCGGCTATGAGAACCATTGAACAAAAATACGGGATCATCGGCAGTTCCGAAGAGATCCGCGAGGTGATCCGGACCATCGAGCAGGTGGCTCCCTCCAATATCAGCATCCTGATCTACGGTGAAAGCGGCGTCGGGAAAGAGCTGGTGGCCCGGGCGCTCCATGATCTTTCCCTGCGCAAACACGGCCCCTATGTGATCGTCAACTGCGGGGCCATCCCCGCGGGAACCATCGAATCCGAGCTTTTCGGACATAAAAAGGGTTCCTTTACCGGATCCCTTGAGGACCGGAAGGGATTTTTTGAGACCGCCGACAAGGGAACCATCCTACTGGACGAGATCGGGGAACTGCCGGCGGAAACGCAGGTCAAGCTCCTGCGGACCCTGGAACAGGGTGAGATCACCCGGGTGGGGGAGAGCACCAGCCGCAGGGTGGACGTCCGCGTCATCGGGGCGACGAACCGGGAGCTGTCCGAAGAAGTGCAGGCCGGAAGGTTCCGGAAAGATCTCTTTTTCCGTCTGAAAACGATCATGATCCGCATTCCCCCGCTGCGGGAGCGCCGGGAGGATATCCCCATGCTGGCGGAGTTCTTTATGATGCAGTACGCCGACGAGCATCATGCGGCTTACAAGCCGATCACGCCCCAGGCCATGAACCTGATCACCCAGGCTTCCTGGGAAGGCAACGTCCGGGAACTCAAGAATTTTATCCAGTCGGTGTTCGTTCTCGAGGAAGACAAGATCCTTCGTCCCGAGACCATCCGCCGCCATCTGGGGAACAGCGAGGGTGACGGAAATTTCATGTACGACACGCGCTTTCCGGTCAGGGTGAACAAAGAGACCGAACAGGTCGAGCGAGAGCTCATTTTACGCCAGCTTTTCCTGATCCGCCAGGATGTGGAGGAGATCAAGCAGAAGCTTTCCCTGATCGACCTGAAGGATGAGGTCACGCTCAACAAAATGAAGGACATCTCGCGCTATATTCAGCAATCCGACACGCATGAGATCCAGGTTGACCTCTCGCAGGACGACCGTACGATGCAGGAAGTGGAACGCGATATGATCTCCCGGACGCTGGCACGCTTTTACGGTTCAAAAAGAAAGACCGCCCAGGCCCTGGGAATGAGCGAACGTACCCTGTACCGGAAGATCAAGGAATACGATTTAAGGGATTAGCATGGAAGCTCTGAAACTGTCCGGAGTGTTCATTCTGGCTTATCTCATGGGGAGCATCCCCTTTTCCCAGCTTATCGCGTCCGCGTTTAAGCCGGGGACCGATCTGAGGAAGACCGGGAGCGCAAATTCCGGTGCGACCAATGTCTTTGTGACCGTTGGGCCCCTGCCGGGGATTATCGCCCTTGTCCTCGATATGGGCAAAGGCCTGCTGACCGTTTTGCTCATCCGCCACATCATGGACTGGAGTTTCGGCGGCGATATCTGGCGCATCCTGACCGCCGCCTCGTTCGTGATACTCGGACACGATTATTCCCTTTTCCTCGGGTTCCGGGGAGGGAAGGGCCTCGCCATCCTGGAATCCTACCTGCTGTTCTTCGGCCCGGTTTGGGCTGTCTTCGTTCATCTGCCCCAGGCGCAGCTGCTGTTCCGGAAGGACGCGCAGCACGGGCTCGCAATCGCCAATCTGCTCGTGCTGCTGATGTTCCCCGTGATGGGCGTCTTATGGTACCTGGAGGGCTATATGGAAAGCTCCTGGCTCTCCTGGGATTTTACCCGACTGACCGGCGATCCCGTCTCCGACAAACGGGTTTTAAGCGTGTTCGCCCTGATCTGGATGATTATGTTCTTTGTTCAGCGGGTCCTTGACAATCCCGGTGTCGGCGATGATGTCCGGAAGGGAGTATCACCCCTTAAGGCGGTCATGCTCAGAGGCTTGTACGAAGTGTTCCCCTCGGCGTCGGATCACCGGAAACCCAGCAGAACCATGCCGATGGGCGAAGAGGTTCTCAGAAGAAAAAGGGACTGAAATGGAATGCAATAGAACCGAAAATCTAGGCCTGTGCACCTGCACCTACCCCTGTTCCCGGAAAGGCATGTGCTGTGAATGCGTATCCTATCATCGCAGGATGCGCCAGATCCCGGGGTGCTTTTTTTCACCCGAAACCGAAGGGACCTACGACCGGTCCTATGACTATTTTGCGGAATGCGTCAATAAGGAGAAATTCTGATGCTCATCATTTACACCGGGAATGGAAAAGGAAAGACAAGCGCCGCCCTGGGCACCGTCCTGCGCGCCGCCGGTTACCTGAAGCGCTCCTGTATCGTCCAGTTCATCAAGGACGGCACGGAATACGGGGAACACCACGCGATCAGCCACAATTTAAAGGACCTTGTCGACGTCTTTCAGGCAGGGATCGGTTTCTATAAATTGCCGGGGGACGGACACAGCGAGGCCGATCATAAAAAGGCGGCGTCCGAGGCGATGAAATTCGCCCGTAAAAAAATGGGATCGAAAAAATACGATATCCTGGTGCTTGACGAAGTGCTGACCGCGGTCATGGTCGGGCTTGTCGAAGAAAAGGAACTGCTTGACTTGCTGGAAGGTGTTCCCGACGGACTGCACCTGATCCTTACCGGACGCGGTGCGACGAAAGCCCTGATCGACCGCGCGGACCTGGTCACCGAGATGCTGGAGGTCAAGCACCCCTTTCAAAAGAACGAACCGGCATCGGAAGGGATAGATTATTAACATGACGGATTTCGAACGCGGCGTAAACGCCTATAAAAAAGAGCACTCGGACCCGAAGGTGCTGGAAGAGATCGCAGGACTTAAAGAGGTCCTGAAAAAGGATCTGGTGATCCTGGGGCATCATTATCAGCGCAACGATGTGATCCGTTTTGCCGATGTGACGGGGGACTCCCTGGTCCTGAGCCGGAAAGCGGCCGAGATGAACAAAAAGCATATCGTCTTTTGCGGGGTGTATTTTATGGCCGAATGCGCCGATATCCTGAGCGCGGATGAACAAAAAGTCTATATTCCCGATTTCCGGGCAGGGTGCGCCATGGCGGATATGGCGCGGCGCAGCGAGGTGGAAAGGGTGTGGGACCACCTGAGTTCCGGAACGCCGGAGACCATCATCCCCGTCACCTACATCAATTCCTCCGCCGATATCAAGGCCTTTGTCGGCTTGCACAACGGCATTATCTGCACCAGTTCGAACGCTCCGAAGGTCTTCGACTGGGCCATGGA
>CALMFL010000299.1 GCA_937862595.1 uncultured Fidelibacterota bacterium | reverse complement strand
CGCTGGGGATATTCTGCCTCGGCGCGCTCTCCTTTGTGATCGCGACGGCCGGGGGGGTCCTTTTCGCAAAGTTGATGAACCTCTTTTTAAAAGAAGGCAATAAGATCAATCCTCTGTGCGGCGCCGCGGGCGTAAGCGCGGTCCCCGACTCGGCGCGCGTCGTCCAGCACGTCGGACTTGAATATGATAAAACGAACTATTTATTAATGCACGCCATGGGTCCGAACGTGGCCGGCGTGATCGGGTCCGCCGTGGGGGCGGGCATTCTCCTGGCGGTATTGCAGTAAGAAGGATCTTTATGCAGCGAATTGCCGACATACATAATCACATTGTATTTGACGTCGATGACGGCCCGGCCACGCTGGAGGCCTCCATGGAGCTCCTGCGCCAGGCGGTGAAGAACGGAGTTACCGATATCGTCGCCACGCCGCATCAATACGAGAACGACCAGGTCGCCGAACAGCATGAACGGCAACATAAGATCATCGGGAATTTTGAGATCGTCAAAGAGGCGGTCCGGAAAGAGGGGCTCCCGATCAATCTTTATCTCGGAGGGGAACTCTATTTCACCACCTATGTCGTCCATGCGCCCGGGATCCCGTTCTTTACCTACGAAAACAAGAAAAAATATGCGCTGATCGAATTTTCCCTGAACTGGCACCCCGAGGGCTACAAAGAGGTTTTCTATGAACTGATCCAGAACGGCTGCACTCCGGTCCTGGCGCATCCGGAACGTTACAGCTATTTTTGGGAGATCGTTGACGACATCATCGATCTTGTCAAAATGGGGGCCGTCCTGCAGATCAACGCCGGCAGCCTGCTGGGATACATGGGCACTCAGGCGCGTTTCATCTCGGAAATGCTTCTTTCGCAGGGACTGGCGCATGTCATTGCCAGTGACGCGCACCGGGCTTCCCGCGGAGCCGGCATCAACATGCCCCGGGCGGCGGAGCTCTACCGGGAAAAATACCCCGATGCCGATATCGACGCCATGATATCGGGGAATCCCCTCAAGATCATCCAGGGCGAAGCGCTGGACATCGATGAGGATCCCTGCTACCGTTTTGACAAGAACAAACACTTTAAACTCTGGAAACGTTTTTATTTTTTTCATGATATTCTCGGGATCGGGAATACGGCAAAAAAGAAAAGAAAAAAGATAAAACGCATAATTTAGGTCCTCCATGACACTGATCCGACACGTTTCGCAGTCTGTATTTCAGGAAAATACCTATATTATCATGAACAATAAGGACGCGGTGATCCTGGACCCCGGCGACGAGCCTTCCCGGATCCGCGCCTGTCTGGATGACAAAGCGGTCACGGTCCGGGGCGTTCTGGCTACGCACGGGCATCTCGATCACGTGCTGGCCGCAGCAGCTCTCTGCGGACATTTTGCCTGTCCGTTCATCATGAGCGGCAAGGACAAGGAACTGCTTGAAAACCTGGAATCGATGTGCGGCTATTTCCGGACCGCGTATTACGGAACGCCCGGGATCACGATCGATATCGCCGAT
>CALMFL010000298.1 GCA_937862595.1 uncultured Fidelibacterota bacterium | reverse complement strand
TCTTCCTGACTACGCTTCGCCCCGGGAAGAAGTTCCAGCGAATGTCCGGCTTCGGGAATGAGCATCAGGTGCGCATGGGGATTCAGCGCGCCCATCAGGAGTTCCAGCCGTCCGCGGTCGGAAAGCGTGTCTTCCGCGCCGTTGACGAAGAGCATGGGCTTTTTGATCCGGAACAGGGGTTTGTGCGGGATCGGGATCCGGATGCCGGGATAGCTCAGCGGCCGGCTCAGGAAGACGAAGCCGGAAGCGTTTTGGGGATTGAGGCGCGAACTGATCAGCGCACTGAGCGATTTGCCTCCGGCAAAAAGGAATTTCGTTCCGGGAAGTTCGCCCTGCAGGTCATCAAGGACCGCCTGATAAGCGGTCATGCAGCGGCGCAGGGAAATGATCCGGGGACGGGTTTCGGTAAACGGGTAGTTGAAACGGACGACATTAACGTTCTCTTTGGGCAGCACGCCGCTGAGGTACTTGAGCAGCGGCTGGTCCATGTCGTTGTAGCGTCCGTGCCCGAGGATGAGGGTGACATCGGAGGGAATATCGGGAAGGGTATAATCGATGAGCAGTTCGGCGTTCCGGTAGGGATAAACGATATTCTGGATGTGTTTCATTCATCGTCCTTATCAAAGGATCCGTTGTTCATGGCGTCAAGATGGTCAAGGTATTCGCGGCCGACCAGGACTTCCCGGGCTTTCGAGCCCAGGGAGGCGCCGACGATCCCGGCTTCTTCCAGTTCGTCGATCAGGCGGCCCGCCCGGCTGTAGCCGACCTTCAAACGCCGCTGCAGAAGGGAGGCCGAACCCTGCTGATGCAGGATGACCAGCTTCAGGGCTTCATTGAACAGCGCGTCCCGTCCGCCGGTCTGAAAATCTTCGTCCTCGTCCTCATCGATATCGGGCTCGATGGCGGTGGGGAGGCAGTAATGGTCGGCTTTCCGCGGCTGCTGCTGTATGTGCTTCAGGACATTCTCGATCTCTTCCAGGGAAATGTAGGCGTTATGCAGGCGGATCGGTTCGGAACGTCCCGGCGGAAGGTAAAGCAGGTCTCCCCTGCCGAGCAGCTGTTCGGCCCCGTTGATATCCAGAATGGTCCGGCTGTCGGTCTTGGTCGCCACGTTGAAGGCGATGCGGGCCGGGAAGTTCGAGCGGATAACGCCCGTGATCACGTCGACGGAGGGCCGCTGGGTCGCGACGACGAGATGGATGCCGACGGCGCGGGACTTCTGGGCCAGGCGCTGGATGGGAAGTTCGATCTCGCCGCGTCCGAGGGCGCTGACCATCAGGTCGGCAAGCTCGTCGATCACCACGACGATATAGGGCATGACGGCTTCGCCCGCCTTCTTCATTTTTTCATTGTATTCCGCGATATTGCGCACGGACATCCCGTTAAGCTTGACGTAGCGCGATTCCATCTCGATCACGGCGCTCCGCAGGGCGTAAATGGCGTTCTGGGCGTTCGTGATGACGTATTCGTCCAGATCCTCGGAGGTAATGAGGTGGTAAGGCTCAAGGGCTTTATAAATGGACAATTCGATCATCTTGGGGTCGACGAGAATGAACTTCACCTCGTCGGGGGTCGCGCGGAAAAGAATGGACATGATGATCGTGTTGATGCAGACCGATTTGCCCGAACCGGTGGTCCCCGCCACCAGCAGATGGGGCATTTTATCCAGATCGAAAACAAAGGGGACGCCTTCCGTCGTTTTGCCGACGGCTACCGTCAGGAGGCTTTTGGCCGAGCGGAAAGCCTGAGAGTTGACAATGGAGTGGTAATGGATCAGTTCGGGATCGCGGTTCGGGATCTCCACGCCGACGACGGTCTTGCCGGGAATGGGGGCGATGATGCGGACGTGCTTGGCCGCCATGACGCGCGCAATGTCGTCTTCAAGGTTCGCGATCTTGCTGACCCGCACGCCGGCGCCGAGCTCAAGTTCGTACATGGTGATCACCGGACCCGGAATGATCTTGATCACCCGCGCATCGACGCTGAATTCGGCCAGCGCCTTGGTCAGCAGGTCCCCGTTCTGACGCAGTTCCCCTTCGTCGTAGCCTGAATTTTCAGGAGCGCGCGTCAGCAGGTCGGGACCCGGCAGAATATAGGGTTTCGAATTGCCGTTGTTTTCCGGGACGGGCTTGGGGCTTTCCGGCGGAACGATCTTCGGCCGCGGGGTCCCGTTCCGGGGACTTGCGGGCGCTTTGGGCTGACGGGCTTTGCCGTTCGGCTTCTCTTCGGGAATTTCGGCTTCCCGGAGCGGAACGGCCGGGAGCGGCATGGCGGGAACTTCAGCGGATTTTTTCATCTTCCGGGGTCTGCGTTTCGTGCTTTCGCCGAGCTCGGATGCTTTGAGGCGCCGCCCTGCTTTCAGGCTTTGAAAGGGTGCGGCCAGACTGAAGCGGAAATACCCGCTGACCAGGATCAGGATCCCGAAGATCAGGACAATAACGGCCGGCGCGACGCCGATCCAGTCGGACAAAAGATAGGCGATGCTCCCGCTCAGGACCGGGAACTGCCGGACGCCT
>CALMFL010000297.1 GCA_937862595.1 uncultured Fidelibacterota bacterium | reverse complement strand
GGATAACCCGGATAATGCTGCCGGATCGCGATGGCCTGAGCGGAAAGGAAGGCTCCCCGGCCGTCCGTATGGACTTTCAGGATCGGGGCGATCCCGCGGGACCCTTCCAGATTGAAGCGTTTGTAGGTGCAGAAATTCCCCAGGCTGTAGGCGATCAGCCGGTCCTTGTACAATTCGATCGCCCGGGTAACGTGAGGACCGCTTCCGAAAACCATGTCGGCGCCTGCGTCGATCGCCGTATGGGCGAAACTGTATACGTCGCCCCGGATCTCGCCCTTGTAATTTTCATTTCCGCGGGGCGTGCGGGCGTATTCGGCGCCCTCGCCGCCGCCGTGGAACATCACGACCACCACATCGCACGCGGCATCGAGCTGCGATATGATCGTTTTCACGTCCTGATCATGATGCATGCGCGCTGTGGCCCAGTGGGGCGAAAAGGCCGCAAAACCGAAACGGATGCCGTTGATCGTAAAGGTGTCCGACGGAGCGTCATAGATCCCCGCATGGCGCATGCCCGCCTGATCGCAGACTGCCATGGTCCGGCGGTAGCTTTGCCAGCCCATGTCGCGGGTATGGTTGTTCGCGAGGCAGAGCGCGTCGAATCCCGCGTCCAGCAGATGATGCACATAGGCTTCCGGCATGCGGAAGATAAAGCAGCGCTCCTGCTTGTCCCAGCAATCCTTGACCGTGCCGCCCGAATCCATCAGGCATCCTTCGAGATTCGCCACCGACAGGTCCGCGGAGGAAATGATCTCCCTGACCTGCAGTAAAAGCCTCTCCGGATAGAGAGGAAGCGTGGAACTGTCCGGGAAGGAGGTTCCCAGCATGATATCCCCCACGCCGATCACCGTCACAGTGTCGGGAACGGCGGCGATAAACCCGGCATGAAGCAGGATGAGTAATATCAGGATGTTACGGGACGGTTGACGCATTGATTATTCCGCATTTTGGATGAATATAACACTATTTGCCCGTGTCTCCAACGGGGAATACGGTTTTCGCCCCGCGGCGGAAAGGGGAGTCCCTGCATTTACTTATTTTATATGGCCTTCCGAGGTGTTAAATTACACCGTGAAAACAATACGGCCAAGCATGAAAGGTAAACAATGATACGACTGGTATTACTGGGCGGTCCGGGCAGCGGCAAGGGCACCCAGGCGGATGTGCTGAAGAAAAAATACGACCTTGTCAAGCTCTCCACGGGAGACCTCCTGCGTCAGGAGATCGCAAAGAATTCGGAGCTGGGGAAAGAGGCAAAATCCTTTATGGACAAGGGCGAACTGGTTCCCGATGCCGTTATGATCGGCATTCTTGAACATATCACTGCGGACTTTGAAGCCAAAGGGCAGGGCTATATCCTGGACGGCTTCCCGCGCACGGTCCCTCAGGCGGAAGCGCTGCTGTCCATGCTCGGGAAACAGGGCGTCACCCTTTCCACGGCCCTGCTGATCGATGTCCCGGAAGAGGAACTTGTCCGCCGTCTTTCCAGCCGCTGGACCTGCGTCCGCTGCTCCGCAACGGTCGGATATCCGGACGGAAAGCCCGAAGGAGCAATCTGCGCGCAATGCGGGGGCGAACTCTATCAGCGCGAGGACGACAAGCGGGAAACGATCCTGAACCGCATGAGCGTGTACAAAAAGAACACCGAACCGCTGATCGCGTATTTCCGGGAAAAAAAGATGCTGGAACGTGTGGACGGATTCGGCACCTTTGAAGAGATCAGCCGCCGGATCCTTGAGCTTTTCACGGAAAAAAACATCAGATAAAGGAAGATAATGCCCCGTTCGTTTTACATCACCACCCCCCTTTACTATGTCAACGACAGACCGCATATCGGCAGCGCCTATACGACCCTTATCGCGGATATCATCGCCCTGTATCACCGGATGACCGGCGATGACGTGTTTTTTCTGACCGGAACGGATGAGCACGGGCAGAAGGTACAGCAGGCCGCGGAAAAGAACGGGATCAGTCCGCGCGAGCATTGCGACATCTATGCCGCCCGCTTCAAAGAACTGTGGTCGTATTTCGGTTTGAGCTTCGACGATTTTATCCGCACGACCGAAGACCGGCATGTCCGGGTCGTTCAGACGGTGCTTCAGTCCCTCTTCGACAAGGGCGAGATCTACAAGGACACCTACGAGGGCTGGTACAGCGTGGCGGACGAGCTGTTCATTTCCGACAAGGATCACGAAGAAGGCCGCTACCGGGACGTGCGGCGCATCAGCGAAACGAATTATTATTTCAGGATGAGCGCCTATCAGGAGCGCCTGATCGGCCATATCGAGGCGCATCCGGACTTCATCCGTCCCGCGAACCGCCGGAACGAGATCCTGGGTTTTCTCCGTCAGCCGCTGAAGGACCTTTGCATCAGCCGGCCGAAAGAGCGTCTTGCCTGGGGCATCGAACTGCCCTTCGACAAGGATTACGTGACCTACGTGTGGTTCGACGCCCTGCTGAATTACATCACCGCCCCGGGCTACCTGAGCGACGATGCAAAGTTCGCCGCCTACTGGCCGGCGGTGCACATGATCGGAAAAGATATCCTCACCACCCACTGCGTCTACTGGCCGACCATGCTGATGGCGGCGGGCATTCCCCTGCCGAAAACGGTCTTTGCCCACGGATGGTGGACCAGCGAAGGCCAGAAGATGAGCAAGTCCCTGGGCAATTTTATCGATCTGGAAACGATCCGGGGGTACTGCGAGAGTGTGGGAAAAGACGCCTACCGCTATTTTATGGCCAAAGAGGGGCCGCTTTTCAGCGATTCCGATTTTTCGAGGGAGCGCTTTTATCAAACCTATAATGCCGATCTTGCCAACGATTTCGGCAATCTTGTGAACCGTATCTTTAAGCTGATCGCAAAATATTTTGACGGCCGCATCCCCGAAGCGGGCGAGCCCGGCGAGGACGAGCTCGCGATGATGGAAGCATCCGTGCAATGCCGCGAAACGGTCCTGGCCGAACTGGAAGAACTGAATGTCAATGCGGTCGCAGCCGCCGTGATCGCGTATGTAACCTCCATCAACCGCTATCTTGAAAAGACCGAGCCGTGGAAACTCGCAAAAACGGACCTCGCCGGAACGGGAAAGGTCCTGTATGCGGCTCTGGCCAGCCTGCGCTTTTCCGCCGCACTGCTCTATCCTCTGCTTCCCGAAAAGATGACGGAATTTTTCGGTATGCTGAATACGAAAGAAGCCCCCGGACATATCGTGCAATGGCAGGATCTGAAGTCCGGAACCCCGCTGGGAGAGATGAAAGCGCTCTTCCCGCGCTTTGACATGCAATTGCTTGAAAAGAGCTAAATGACAAGATAGGGACCGTCCGTGTATATCGACACCCATGCGCACCTGAATTTCGAGCCCTTCATCCGGGACCCTCAGCCCTACATCGACAGGGCGCTTCAGGCGGGCGTCACCAAAATGATCGTTCCCGCCGCCGACCTCGCATCCTCCGAAAAGGCCATCGAACTGGCGGAGCGCTATGACGGCGTCTTTGCGGCGGTGGGCGTGCATCCTCAGGATGCCGCCGCTGTCCCTGACAACTATATTTCCCTTCTCGCCTCGATGCTGGATCATCCGAAAGTCTGCGCGGTGGGGGAGGTGGGACTGGATTATTACCGCCGGTACGCCCCCCGGGACGTGCAGATGCGCGTGTTCCGCGAACAGGCGGAACTGGCGCGCTCCCTGGGATATCCGCTGATCATCCATAACCGTGAGGCGGACGACGACACCTTCTCCCTTCTTGAAGACCTTGCGTATTTCAACGTGCAGTTCCATTGTTTCGGCGGCGATGCCGCCTACGCCCGGAACGTGATCGAACGCGGGGCGCTCGTCTCGTTCACGGGCGTGATCACCTTTTCCCAGAAAGCCCGGGAGATCGCCCGGACCCTGCCGCCCGAAAAACTCATGATCGAAACGGATTGCCCCTGGATGGCGCCCGTGCCTTACCGCGGCAAGCCGAACGAACCCGCGTATGTCGTCGAAGTCGCCGCGGCCTTTGCGGATATCTTCGGACGCAGCGTGGAAGACATTGCCGCCCTGACCACCGCGACGGCGGAACGCTTCTTCCGTCTGTCTCAGACATGATACCCTCAGCCAAAAAATCGCTCGGACAAAATTTTCTCACGGACAAGCAGATGATCGGGAAGATCATGGAAGCCGTTTCCCCCAAAAAAGAAGCCCTTATCCTGGAGATCGGTCCCGGCCGCGGCGCCCTGACCCTGCCGCTCCTGGAAAGCGGATGCCGCCTTAGCTGTATCGAGCTTGATCGCGTGCTGGCGGAACACTGGCGCTCCCGGGAACCCCTTTACCCGGGATTCCGCTGTATCGAAGCCGATGCCGTCAGGCTTGACTGGTCGCCGTACCTGCCCTGCGACATCTGCGTGGGGAATATCCCGTATCATATCTCGCGTCCGCTGATGTATAAGTTCTTTTCGTACCGCAGGGCGATCAAGGAAGCGGTCATCATGGTCCAGAAGGAATTCGCGGAAAAACTGCTGGCATCGCCCGGGGATAAGGCCTACGGCATCGTGTCCGTGCTGACGCAGTGCTTCTGTGACGTGCGCTATCTGTTTTCCGTTCCGCCCTCGGTGTTCACGCCGCCTCCCAAAGTCACGTCTGCCTGCGTCCGCCTGACATTTAAACGGACGGATACGGAAAACGACGCCCTGCTGATCCGCCTGGTGCAGACGGCCTTCGCCCAGCGCCGCAAGGTGCTGACGAACAGTCTGAAGGAATTTTATGACCGGGATACGGACAGCTGCGATCTCTGGCAGAAACGCGCCGACGGCCTTCGTCCTGAGGAGTATCTCGCTCTGACCCGCGAGATCGCGGCAAGACGCTAACACGGCTGAAGGGAAAAGCGCCCTTTCCGAAAGATATCCGATCAATAAAAAAAGAGCCCGTTCACCGGGCTCTTTTGGATTGCTATGCTTATTTTTTTCTCAGCCAGACCTGACGCTTGTTCTTGAAGGCATGACGCGGCACTTTAATGATATAGTAGACCGTGCATCCGACCAGGTACAAAAAGCAAAGTCCGAAGAAAATCAAGAAATAGAGCCAGTTGCC
>CALMFL010000296.1 GCA_937862595.1 uncultured Fidelibacterota bacterium | reverse complement strand
CGAGATCCTGTAATCGATGAGGTACGTCTTCGTGACGTCCTCCACCTTGCGGTCGTCGACGTACTGCCTTCTTTGCCCCGACACCTCGATCTGGTTCTTCTCGCCGTCCACATACAGCTTTCCCATGAAGAAGACGCTCGTTACCCGGGTGGTGATCACCCTGTCCGCAAGTTCGTAAAGGACCCGCTTTCCCTCCGGAAACGCTTCCGGCGCATAAAGAGCGAGGAGTTCGTCGAATTGCGGTTTCACGCTTCCCGGGGAATAACTGAAGGACAGAGCAGCGATATACCGGCTGAAGGCCTTCACGTATTCCTCCGAGGCCCTGTCCCCCGTGATCTCGATCCGGCTTTTCAGGACCGGGGGGACGATGATAGTCCGCTGGTAATTCAACGCGCGGTAGGTCATGACCGCGTTCGCGATCGCCGCGACGCCGATCACCACGACCACGAACTTGAGAAGCCTGTTCTCCGCGACGATGTTGGAAGTCTTCTGCAGAAAAAGATTGAGCCTCATTCGAAAAACCTCTCCTCGAAAAAGGACGGGTATCCCTTCATTCTGGTGATCCCGGCGAAGTAGAGAAAATGCCGGAAGAAACCCTTGGGGTACCTCTTTTTCGCCCGGCTGTATTGCCAGGGCGCGATGAAGAGGAGCGCCCAGGAGAAAGAACCGTAGATCAGGGCGAAAAGAAAGCAGGTGAAGACGACCCCCAACTCGTCCGGCTCGAACCAGAGCACCTGCAGCGGGGCCGAGAGATACTGCGGAAAGCGCTTCGTCATCGCTTCAGACCGGCTAAATGATGCAACCCAGGGTCTGTACAATGGAATCCGCCTTCAGAAGCGCGGCCCCGCCCAGGATGGCGGGGACTGCTTCCAGTATCCGTCCCCGTATGGCCTCGATCGCTCCGAAGACGATAGCGCCGACACCTCCGATGAAGCCGATCGGACCCTTGAGGATGGAGTTGACTCCGATGTCGTAGATGTCGTAGGCGAAGGACCCCGTGGAAGGCGCCGTCATGGCGAGCGCCTCCCCGTAATGGAAAAGGATAAGAAGACCCTGCGCGGCGATGACTGCCAACAGCATTTCCTTGGAACCCGGATGTTTCTTCATGTCATTTTTCTCCTTTCAGGTATTTTTCGATAAGCGGTATGTCGGCCCCGGGTACGTGTTTCCCGTTGACCCACAGGGTCGGGGTGGCGAAGACGCCCGCTTTCACGGCAATTTGCTTGTGCTCTTCAAGGAGGGCGCCGGCCTTCTCGGTGAGCTTGAGCTTGCCCGCGTCGATACTGTCCAGCGCGCCGCTCATGACTTCATGGTAGGCCTTCTCCTGGTCCTTGGCCCCGAGGATATATTTCGCTTTGGCGTCCGCGCCGGGATGGAGACGCGTGATGGGATACAAGAATACGTATCGTGTTACCCCTTCCCGGTTCTTTTCGAACCAATCGGCTGCTTTCCGGCAGAAGGGGCAGTCTGGATCCGTGAACTCGATCACGACGTTCTTGCCGTCGCCGATCTTGATCCCCTTTTCCAACGGGATCTCTTTCACTCTCCGGGCAAGCAGCTCCTGCCTTTTCTCCGCGGTGAGATTTTTCCCTTCCTTTGTTATGATGTCACCGAAAATGAGGTAGCCGTTCCGAGGCTCGAAGTAGAAGACGTTGTTCCCTGCTTCCACTTCGTAGAGACCGGGGATGACCGATTTCCCGGCCTTCTCCGCCTTCACGTTCGGGAAACTTTTATGTAAAATCTGGATCGTGATGCTTTCCTCAGCGTGACTAACCGCGGCGCATAGGAATATGGCCATGACGGCTGGCATGATCTTCTTCAGCATGAGACCTCCTTAATGAATGATTTCGATTTCCACCCGCCTGTTCAGTTTTCCGACCTTCGATACGGGGCTGCGCTTACCTTCCCCCTTTGCCTCGGAAACCTTGAA
>CALMFL010000295.1 GCA_937862595.1 uncultured Fidelibacterota bacterium | reverse complement strand
CGGGCGTGCGTTTTACGACGAACGGAAAGATCGGCGAGAACTACCGCGTGAAACTCAGCGCTACCGACATGGGCTACATCAATGAAAAACAGGTCAGGGAGCTTGCCCCCGGGATGCCGTCGCCGGCCTATAATATCACCTCCATGAGCATCCGTCCCGATTCGGCAAAAGATGTCCTTATCATACCCTGGTCGGAACCGGTCCCTTATACGGTTACGCCCCAGCCGGAGCAGAACCGCATCCGGATCAGGCTTTACGGTGTCAGTTCCAACAGTACGTGGATCTCTCATCGCGAAGGACTGAAGATCATCGATTACGTCACCTGGGAGCAGCGGGACGCCGAGACCTATGATATCTACGTTTATCTTCAGGACAACAATATCTGGGGCTACGATCTCGTGGCGGGAAACCGCTTCCTGAGCTTCAGCATCAAATATCCTCCCGTTCGCACCGCGCTCAGGATCGCGATCGAGGCAGGTCACGGCGGGGACTGGAACTGGGGCGCGGTCGGACTTTCCGGCCTGAAAGAAAAGGATGTGAACCGCGATACGGCGGAAAAGGTTCGCGACATGCTCCGCAACATGGGCTATGATGTCGTCGAGGTCCGCCCGGAGGACAGCAGTCCGATGCTGCGTGAACGCTGGCTGCTGACCGATTCCCTGCAAGCGGATGTTTTCATCTCGATCCACGCAAACGCGGGGGGGAACGGATATCTCAGCGTTGCGGGGACAAGCACGTATTACAATAATCCGTTTTGGCGTGAATTTGCCGAGATCGGCTATGCGAAATTGCGCGAACTGCCCCTTGAGGAATTCGGCATCGTGGGTTCTTTCAACTACATGATGTGCCGCATGACGCAGCGTCCTTCCATGCTGGTCGAACAGGCTTTCATGAGCCATGCGGAAGATGAGGACAAGCTTGCCGATCCTGAATTCCGCACAAAGATCGCCGAAAAGATCGCCCAAACGGTGGATGAGTACGTGAACATGAAGCTTCGGCGCTAGATCCCGGCTCGCGGCGATTAAAAAAATATGAATACAGAAAACGCGCTGCGGCGCGTTTCTGTTTTTATGCGGTCATTTCATAATAAGCAAGGAAGACGGATTTGCCTTTGGCCTTATTCTGAGAATACCCGGCGTTCGTCCGCGCTCAGCCGCATATCCTTTTTTGCCTTCAGATATAACTTCCGGAGTTTTTCCTCAAATCCGAGGTTCCGGTAGACCGATCCCAGCAAATAGTAGATGTCAAAGGAGACGGATCCCCGGCCGACGGCGCCTTCAAGGACACCCGTCGCTTCGGCGCTTTGACCGTTCTGCATCAGGTAAAAGGCATAGAGATACACATACTTCGGGTTTTCCGGTTTAGATCCGCTTGCCACCCGGGCGTATTCCAGCGACGTGCCGGGGTCGGACCCGGAAAGCAGTACCGCAAGGTTGTATGCCGCGACCGGTCCCGGATCCAGCCCGTAGGAAGTCTGAAAGGCCTTCACGGCGTCCCCGTGACGTCCGGTCTCCGCGTAGAGCAAGCCCGCATTGAGATGCGCCTGCGCGTGGCGCGGATCGAGGGATACGGCGGATTCAAGATAATACA
>CALMFL010000294.1 GCA_937862595.1 uncultured Fidelibacterota bacterium | reverse complement strand
CGCCCAGCGGATGTGGTTCTCCTTGATCAGGATCATGTCATACAGGCCGAAGCGGTGGTTGTGTCCACCGCCGCAGATGACGGCATATTTATCGAGCAGCCGCAAATTCGGCATGGTCTTCCGGGTGTCCAGGATGCGGCAGGCCGTTCCTTTCACCTGCTCCGCATAACGGGCGGTCAGGGTCGCAATGCCGGACATCCTGCCGAGAAAATTCAGCGCGGTGCGTTCCGCGGCGAGAATGGACTGCCCTTTCCCGGCGAGCGTCAGGACCGTATCTCCGGGAGCAAGGGTTTCTCCATCCTGTTTCAGTCCCCTGATCTTCAGACCGGGATCATGCAGTTCGAACACCCGTTTTGCGACCCCGATCCCGGCAAGAACGCCGCTCTGCTTGCTGACGATCACGGCTTCGGCGCCGCCGTCGACCTGCATCGCCAGGGAGGTGACGTCGGCCCCGCGAATATCCTCGTCCAGGGCGTCCCGGATAATTTTATCGATCCTGTTCCAGTCGAGTTCTTTCATGCGCATCTGCTCTTCGGTATTTATTTTTTGATCACGAGCTTATCGTGGCATTCACCGTCAACGGTATAGCTTTTATAAACGAGCGAATCCTGTGTGAAGCTCAGGGTCTGGAAATATTGCAGTCCTTCGGCTTTCTGAACGGCATACAGGTCCGTGAATTTCGATTTGATCGGGTACTGTTTGGCGCCGGCGACGGAAATGACATAGGTGACCCCTTTTGACGGATCCTCAACGATCTTTCCTCCGCGCAGGGGCCAGGTGCGGGTATAGGCATGGTCGTGCCCCTGCAGGACCAGCGATACGCCGTATTTATCGAAGAGGGGGACGAACAGCTCCCGGTATTCCGGATAGTCCCGTTCCCAGCCGCAGGGATAGAATCCCTGATGCACGCCCACGACGGTCCAGCGGTTCTTGTTCTTCTTCATCACCTGCTTCAGCCAGTCCGCCTGGTCCTTCAGGCGCTCGTTCCCGTTGAGCACGATCAGGCGCACGCCCTGATAATCGATGTAATAACAGGTTTCCTCCAGACCTTCCGGACCGTTTTCCGGCTGTGTCACGTGCGGCCGCCAGGTCGGGGGAAGCGTGTCACGCTTATTCCGGTAAGCCCAGAGGTAGCCATGATTGCCAACCGCCATGATATGGGGGAAGCGTGTCATGACCTGTTCCGCGCCTTTAAAATAGGCATCCCATTGCCAGTTCTCGTAGGGATAGTCCACCAGGTCGCCGGCGACGTACCACAAGGCGGCGTCCGGAGCCGTGCGGACCGCCTTGTCGTAGAGCCTGGGCAGATAGGTCATATAGCCCCACTGGGGGTCGCCCAGGTAGATCATGGTGAACGGTTCAAAACCGCGCTTTGCCGTTTTGAAAACGTACCAGGGAGACCAGTCCGCGCCGCTCCCGGCGCGGTAGGCATATTCCGTGTCTTCTTTCAGTCCCCGCAGGCGGGACGAACACACGTAATGCGCCAGCGTTTCCGCGGTATCGGTGTATACGATCTCGGGCGTCAGGAAAAGGGTTTCCGCCCGGGTATGCAGTTTGACGTCCGGGGCATTCTCAGTGATCTGAACTTTTCCCGTATCGACCTTTTCGCAGAACCTGAAGGTCAGGGCCACGGCGCTTTCCGGGCTTTCCGTGGCATTAAGGATAAGCCGCTGAGGTTCAGCGGCTTTTATTCCCAATGCCATTATCAGTGACAGGACCAGAATATTATGGCGTTTTTTCATCAATGTCTCATCCTCAAATAATCGCATCCCATGGCCGGCATGAATA
>CALMFL010000293.1 GCA_937862595.1 uncultured Fidelibacterota bacterium | reverse complement strand
ATAAAAGGGTTTTATTAAATTGCAAAAGATGATAAATTAATCCTAACTTAGATTATTGGAGATGATGTATGTCTAAACGAACCGCCGACACCCTGCGTCTACTGGCCGCGGATATGGTGGAAAAAGCCCAGTCCGGACACCCCGGATTGCCGATGGGAATGGCGGATTGCGCCGCCGTTCTGTGGACGAAATTTTTACGCCTCAATCCTGCGGACCCCGACTGGCCCGGACGGGACCGCTTCGTCATGTCGGGCGGGCACGGATCTGCGCTTTTGTACGGACTGCTGCATCTTGCGGGTTACGGCATCACCCTGGACGACCTGAAGGCCTTCCGCCAGTGGGGCTCCGTTACGCCGGGGCATCCCGAACGCGAGATCCCGGGCGTTGAGACCACAACGGGTCCGCTCGGGCAGGGGCTGGCGAATGCCGTCGGCATGGCCATGGCCGCCGGAATGGCAGCCGCGCGATGGAACGACGAAACCTTTTCTCTCTTTGGAGATCATTATATTTATTGTTTTTGCGGGGACGGCGACCTTATGGAAGGCGTCAGCCACGAAGCTTCTTCGCTGGCGGGTCATCTCGGCCTTGACAGGCTGATCTGTTTTTACGACAACAACGGCATTACCATTGACGGAAACACCGGCCTGACCTTTTCGGAAAACGTGGCGATGCGCTATCGGGCATACGGGTGGCAGGTCATGGAGATCGACGGCCACGACCAGGAGCAGATCGAACGCGCCATTCTGGAAGCGCAAAAAGAAAAAGAGAAACCCTCCCTGATCGTGGCGTGGACCCATATTGCTTTCGGGAGTCCGAACCGCCAGGATACGCCGGAAGCCCACGGATCACCCCTGGGCGAAGAAGAACTGCGCCTGACAAAAGAAAAACTGGGATTCCCCCCCGACAGATCGTTCTATATTCCGGAGGAAGCAAAAAAAGAATTTGCCGGCCATGCAGGCAAGGTCAAGCCGGAGTACGACGCCTGGCAGATGCGCTATCGGGAATGGCAGGAAAAACGGCCGGAAGCGTACCGCGCCTATGTAGGGCAAGCGTCAAAGATCTTCCCGGAAGACCTGAGGGAGAACATTCTCACCGGGCTTAAGAACAAGGACAATTCCACCCGGGCGCATTCCGGGAATATATTGCAGACGCTGGAAAAGAACATTCCCGGACTTATCGGCGGCTCGGCCGACCTCGCGGGGTCCAACAAGACCACGCTCAAACAGGGCGGCGACCTGTCCCGCGGAGATTTCAAGGGGCGGAACATTCATTTCGGGATCCGGGAATTTGCCATGGGCGCCCTCATGAACGGGATCGCCCTCTACGGATGCGGTTTTATTCCCTTCGGGGGAACATTTCTTGTTTTTTCGGATTACATGCGTTCGGCGATCCGGATGGCGGCGCTGATGAAGATCCAGGTGATCTATGTTTTTACCCACGACAGCATTTTCGTCGGAGAGGACGGCCCGACCCATCAGCCGGTCGAACAGCTTATGTCCCTGCGGCTTATCCCGGGACTGACCGTGATTCGTCCCGCTGACGAACGCGAAACGATGGAGTCCTGGATCTCGGCCCTCGAGAACCGGGAAGGTCCGACCGCCATCGTGCTGACCCGGCAGACCTGTCCGGAGCAGCCGCGCGAAAGATCGGACAGAATTCAACATTTTAACCGCGGGGCCTATATCGTGAAAGATACTCCGGGAACGCCCGACATGATCCTGGCAGGCTCCGGTTCGGAGCTTTCCCTGTGTACGGAAGCCGCCGGGATGCTCGCATCCGAAGGCTGCGCCGTGCGGGTTGTGTCCGTGCCTGCCTATGAGACCTTTCTTCTGCAGGATGAACCCTACCGGGAATCCCTGTTCCCGACAGGGAACATCCCCGTATTTATCGTCGAGGCCGGCCGGACACTGGGATGGCGCGAGATCACAGGCAACCCGGGCAGGATCATCGGCATGGATCGTTTCGGCAGCTCGGCGCCCTATGAGGAACTGGCGGAAAAATTCGGTTTTACGGCCAAGGCCGTTTACGATAGCATTAAAGCGTGGCTGGACAAAGCTGAGAGGAAATTAGTTTAGAAAATTTAATGTTTTTCTTATGGAAAATATTATATTAACAGGCTATGCCACCTTAGCTCAGCTGGTAGCAGCGACGCTTTCGTAAAGCGTAGGTCGCCGGTTCGAATCCGGCAGGTGGCTCTAAGAAAAACAGTAAGGATGCCTTATGAGTATGTTCAAATGGTTAAACAGCGACATAGCTATAGATTTGGGTACGGCAAATACATTGATCCACATGCGCGGACAGGGTATTGTGATCAACGAACCCTCCATCGTGTCAAAATCCACCAAAACCGGAAAGATCATTGCCGTTGGAAATGAAGCGCGCGACATGCTGGGCAGAACCCACCCCAACATCACCACGATCCGTCCCATGAAAGACGGTGTGATCGCCGACTTTGAAATGACGGACGGCATGCTTCAGGGTTTTATCAAAAAGATCCAGCTTTCCCGTTTCGCCCGTCCGAAAATGGTCATTTGCGTCCCCTCCGGGATCACCGAAGTGGAAAAACGCGCCGTGCAGGAAAGCGCGGAGCGCGCGAATGCAAGCCGCGTCTATCTGATCGAGGAACCGGTCGCGGCGGCGATCGGCATCGGGATCGACATCAGCAAGCCGATCGGAAGCATGATCGTGGACATCGGCGGCGGAACGACCGAGATCGCCGTCCTGGCGCTGAACGGCGTCGTCGCCAAGGAATCCATCCGGGTTGCCGGAGACGAGCTCAACAATGCGATCGTCCATTATTTCCGCGGCAAGCACAACCTTCTGATCGGCGAACGAACGGCCGAAGAGATCAAGATCGCCGTCGGGTCCGCCATCCCGATGGAAGAAAAGATCATCGCCGTGAAAGGCCGGAACCTGCTTACGGGTATCCCGCGAACGGTTGAAGTGGATGCGAACGACGTTTCGGAATGCCTCCAGAAAACCATTGAGATGATGATCGCGGCCATTAAGCGCACCCTTGAACACACCCCGCCCGAATTGTCCTCGGATATTCTGGACCGCGGCGTGATCCTGACAGGGGGCGGCTCCCTGCTGCACGGGCTGGATGAACGCATCCGCCGGGAAACGAACCTCCCCGTGAGCATTGCCGACGAACCCCTGCTCTCCGTGGCCAAAGGGACCGGAAAAGTCCTTGAAAATATCGAAAACTATCTTGATGTCTTATTGTAAATGCTTAGCAAACTGTATGACTTTGTAATTCGCAAACACCTCGAGATATTGACCGTTGTTTTTGTCGGAATATCTCTGCTGCTCTTATCCCAAACAGAAAATCACGTAATCCTGTCGATGCAGACCCGCTGGCAGGATGTCACATCGTTCATGAAAAAACCCATTGCCGAACAGCAGCGCAAGAAAAAGGTCATTGAAGAGAACCGGCAGCTTCGCATGGATATTTTCCGTCTGAACCGGGAACTGGCGCACCAGCAGAGCCTTTCCACGGAAAACGAACGCTTGCGCGACATGCTGGGTTTTCGCGACACCTCGCGCTACGAACTGCTGCCGGCGCTGATCACCTACAAGGGATTTAAAGACGGGTCCAGCATTATCATGCTGGATAAAGGAAAAGAAAACAATGTGCGCGCCAATGACGTCATTGTCGACAAGGACGGGCTTGTGGGGCGCATCCTGTCTTCCGGAAAGCGAACCAGCATCGCCAGCATGATCATCGAACCGGATGTCCGCGTGAGCGTGCGGATCAACCCCTCCCGTGTGTACGGCATCCTGAAATGGCATCACGGCGACACCTTTGTCATTGAGGATATTCCCACAACGATCGAGATCAAACCCGGCTGGACCGTCACGACCTCGGGCCTGTCGGAGATATATCCCCGGGATATCCCGGTAGGTTATATTACGCAGGTGAACTCCTCGGAGAACGGGTTCACCTACCTGATCGAAGGCAATTATTACGTATCGTTCAGAAAATTACAGGAAGTGTTTATAGTGAGCCACGATGGAAACTGATCAACTGCGTTCGCGAATCGTCTATATCGTCATGAGCGTTTTGTTCATTGTCACGGTCGTGTTCAATGACTTTATCGGCATTGCCGGCATTCACCCCGACATACTGCTGATCATGCTGTTTTTCCTGGCCCTGAATGAAAAGCCGCTGATCGCCATTGTGGCGGCCTTTGTCTTCGGTTTTTTGCAGGACATCTTCCTTCCCGGCACCCTGCAGTACTGGGGCTTGTCGCCGCTTTTTAAAACCCTGATCGTTTTCGGACTGATCAAACTGCTGCCGCTCTGGTATCGCCTGAAAGGTTTCTTGTTTTACCTGAGTATTTTCGGAGCCATGCTGAGCTACTTTATTTTATATGACCTTCTCTACTATTCGGGTTACGTGAAACCCTTAGTGATCCTGTATCGCTATTCGATCCCGGAAACCCTTTATACGTTCGTGTTCTTACTGATCGTCAGCGTGATCTTTCCGCTAAAAAACAGAAGCAATAAATAAGCATGTCACGCGAAGTCAAAAACAGTATCAGCAACTACCGCATGATCACCGTGATCGCCGTTTCCCTCGTTCTGTTTCTTATCCTGATCTTCCGCTTTTATTCCCTGCAGGTCATAAATTATTCCACCTACCGGAACGAGGCCATGGGGAACATGCTGAACCGCACGGACATTTCCGCGCCCCGCGGCATTGTATTCGACAGGAACGGGAACAAGATCATTTACAATGTGCCATGCTATAACATTGTCGTGTACCCCGATGTTATTAAAAAACATCCCGAAACCTGGCAGAAATTATCTAACCTGACCGGAGTGTCCGTTGAAAAGCTTCAGAAGAACATGAAGCGGAATCAATACGGCGCCTACCGGCCGGCAACGGTGCTGCGCAATATAGATTTCAAGATCAATACGATCATTAACGAAGACATACAGAATTACCCCGGAGCCGAAGTGATTTTTGATCCCATACGTGAATATTCGGACAACATTACAAGCGGCAACCTTCTGGGGTATACGGCCGAGATTCGCCGGTCCGATATTTACAAATACCGCGACCGGGGCTATAAGCTGGGAGACGTTATCGGCTATGACGGCATTGAAAAGCAATATGAACACCTCCTGAGGGGAGAACGCGGATATCGGTACAAACAGGTCAATGCCGTCGGAAAACCCCTGAACGACCAGGCCTACGAACAGACGAATCCCGCGCCCGGGAACGCCCTGTATCTCACCCTGGATCAGCAGCTGCAGGCAAAGGCGGAATCGCTGCTGGTCAATTACAACGGGGCGGCGATCATGATGAACTATCAGAACGGGGAGATCATCGCCTGCGTTTCGTCACCCTCCTACGACCCGGACATCTTTACCGAAGGGATCACGCAGGCCGAATGGGATTCCATTGCCCAGGACAAGCGCATTCCCCTCTTCAACCGCGTTATCCGCGGACAATACCCCCCCGGCTCCGTTTACAAGATGGTTGCCGCCATCGCAGCCCTGGAAAAAGGCACCGTCTCACCCTCCACGGAATATGAATGTACGGGTGTGTTCGAACTTGGAGGAAGAAGCTACAAATGCTCGCATGTGCACGGAATTGAAGATCTTAACGAGGCGATCGCACATTCCTGCAACGTATACTTCTATAATGTTATTCTGAATCTGGGCGTGGACGATTGGGCCTATTACGCAAAACAGATGCGCTTTGGAATTCCGACGGGAATTGACCTGCCGGGCGAACTTCCGGGACTTGCGCCGGACCGGGAATTCCTGGACAGGCAGTACGGAAGACGGAAGTGGTGGAAAGGAATGTGGCTGAACATGGTCATCGGGCAGGGGGACGTTCTGGTTACCCCGATGCAGGTGCTCCGCTATACCGGGATCCTGGCCACGCGGGGCAAGGTCGTCACGCCGCATCTGCTGCGCTCGGTGCACTACACGAAAGACAATTCCATTGAATATCCCGAGTATCCCGTCAAACATGTGGCCGATATATCCGCCCATACCTGGAAAGAGATTGAATCCGGCATGCTGAACGCCGTGCAAAGCAGCTGGGGAACGGGAAGGACCGCCAATGTCCCGGGTCTGAACATGTACGGAAAGACCGGCACGGCGCAAAATCCGCACGGAGAAGCGCACGGGTGGTTTCTGGGCTATTCAAAGAGGACCGATTTTCCCTATGCCGTCGTGGTCTTTGTCGAACACGGGATCGCGGGAAGCGATATCGCTGCGCCGGTTGCCGGGCAGCTGCTGAAGGCGTATTATTATATGAGAAAACGATGAAATTCAAAGATTTTTTCAACCTGAAATTTTCAGAACTGGATATCCCCTCGCTGATCCTGGTGTTCATTCTTACCGGGTGCGGCCTGGTGGCGATCTACAGCGCCACGTCCTTTGTGGGGACGACGTCCAATATGCAGTATTTCTGGAAACAGATACTGGGCATTGTCGGCGGACTTGCCATGTTCATCATGCTTTATTCCGTCCGGAAGAGCTTTATTCTCAGCTACGCAGAAGTGCTGTATATCATCGGGCTGATCCTGATCATCATCCCCTTTATCCTGTCGATGGCGACCTCGGGCACTAACCGCTGGATCAATCTGGGAGATTTTCAGATCCAGCCCTCGGAGTATATGAAATTCATCCTGATCATCATGCTCGCAAAATGCTTCAGTGAAACGCGCCGCTCGCCGCAAAACCCCGGATACGTGCTGTATCCGCTGACCGTGCTGCTGATCCCGGCCGGAATGGTCTTTATCCAGCCCGATCTCGGGACGACCTTTATCTATGTGGTGATCTTTGCCTCCATGCTTTTCATGAGCGGCTATAAGATCTATTACATCTTTATGATCATTGCTCCCTTCATAACCATGATCGCGGCCTTCAACAGCTGGGTCTTCCTGATCTGGGGACTGATCATCGCCGTGATCATCTTCCTGAACAACAAGAACATCCTGTTCTCGGTGCTGATGTTCCTGCTGAATATTCTGGTGGGGGTCATGACGCCCTTTTTCTGGAATGCGATCAAGCCCTACCAGCAGCAGCGCATCCTGACGATGCTTAATCCCCGGCTGGATCCCATGGGCGCCGGTTACCAGGTGATCCAGTCGCAGATCGCCATCGGTTCGGGCGGCCTGCACGGGAAGGGCTTTCTCCAGGGGACCCAGTCGCACCTGAACTTTCTTCCCGAACAGCATACGGACTTTATTTTTTCCGTGATATCCGAGGAATTCGGTTTTATCGGGATCAGCATCATTCTGTTCATCTACTGTTTCCTGATCCTGCGCTGGTTCAAAATGGCCGTAACGGCCAAAAGCACCTTCAGCGCCATGCTGATCATCGGAGGAACTGCGGCCCTGCTGGCGCATATTTTCATCAATGTAGGGATGACCGTGGGCCTTCTGCCGGTCACCGGGAAACCGCTGCCGTTTATCAGCTATGGCGGAAGCTTTCTGATGACTTCCTTCGGACTGGTCGGCCTGGTCCTGAACGGAAACGCGGAATAAGCGCCCGGCCAATTTTAAAGCGTCGCATTTCGGACTTCATATTCCTCATGAACTTCGTTATATTAATTCCGTGGAAAAGCTGATCATCAAAAACAAAAAAGCCTATCACGATTACCATATCCTGGAAAGGGTGGAATCGGGGATCGTCCTTCACGGAATGGAGGTTAAAGCCATTCGCGAAGGTAAAATTAACATCAAGGAAGCCTACTGCAATTTTCAGAACAAGGAACTCTTCCTGTTGCAGGCCCATATTTCCGCCTATTCGCATGCCGGGTATGAACAGCATGACCCCGTTCGTCCCAAAAAGCTGCTGCTTCATGATAAAGAATTAAGGAAGCTAAAGCAGAAACGCGATGAACAGCACCTTACGATGGTTCCGCTCTCCCTCTATTGGGTCGGGAACCATATCAAGGTCGAGATCGGCCTTGTCAAAGGGAAAAAGCTCTACGACAAAAGGCAGGATATTGCGAAACGGGATACGGAACGCAGTATGGAACGGCAGATGAAACATTGAGACCAAAGGAGCTGTCTATGAACCGGTTTCCATCGCTGAAGGAACAGATGGACATCATTCGGACGGGCGCGGAAGAGATCATTCCCGAAGAAGAGCTTGTCAGGAAGATCGAAAAAAGCATTCGCACCGGGATCCCCCTGAGGGTAAAACTGGGCGCGGATCCCAGCCGCCCCGACCTCCATATCGGGCATGCCGTTGTGCTGAATAAAATGCGCCAGTTCCAGGATCTGGGCCATCAGGCGGTGCTGATCATCGGAGATTTTACGGCAATGATCGGTGATCCCACGGGCCGGAGCAAAACCCGCCCCGCCCTGACGCTGGAAGATACAAAAGAGAACGCAAGATCCTATTTCGATCAGGCGGGGATCGTCCTGGATGCCGAACACCTGGAGATCAGGTACAACTCGGAGTGGCTGGACGTAATGAATTTCAGGGATGTCATCGGACTGTCCGCCCACTATACGGTGGCCAGGATGCTCGAACGGGATGATTTTTCAAAACGCTACGCCGCGGGCATCCCCATATCTGTCCATGAATTCCTGTATCCTCTTGCCCAGGCCTACGACAGCGTGGCGGTCCGCTCGGATATCGAACTCGGCGGAACGGACCAGAAGTTCAACCTGCTGGTCGGCCGCGACATTCAGCGTGAATACGGCGTTGAACCCCAGGTGATCCTGACCATGCCGCTTCTTGAGGGATTGGACGGGAAAGAGAAGATGTCCAAATCGCTGGACAACTATATCGGGATCACGGATGCGCCCGAGAACATGTACGGAAAGGTTTTATCCATCAGCGACGACATGATCCTGCGCTATTTTACGCTGGTGACCGACCTGCCGCCGGAAAAGACGGACGAATACCGCCAGGCCATGGAAAAAGGCGCAAACCCCAGGGACATCAAGCACATGCTCGCATGGCAGCTGGTGAAACGCTACCACGGGCCGGCGGTGGCGGACCAGGCAAAAGAACAGTTCGAGAAAGTATTTGTCCACCGGGACCTCCCGGACGAGATGCAGGAGTATGTCGTCGGAGAGCAGGACATATTTATCAGCAAACTGATGGTAGACAGCGGATTGTGCCAAACGGGGGGAGAGGCGAAACGCCTGATAGCCCAGGGCGGCGTCTATCTGAACGGCGAACGCATCATGTCCCAGACGCATCCCGTAAGCGTCCGCGAAGGCGACGTCCTGAAAGTCGGGAAGCGAAAATTTCTGAAACTGCACAGGAAATAACCAAACAATCCTGTTTTTAACAGGTAAAGGACCTGCCATGAGATGGTCAACACTTGCGGAAAAAACACATCAGTATCTGATCCGCAGTGCGCTCGTCCGGCAGGAGGACCGCCTTTTGCTTGCGGTTTCCGGCGGACTTGACAGTGTCGTCCTGCTGCATGTTTTTCTTGAATTGCAGCCGGCATGGAAATGGGACCTTCTTGTGGGACATATCGACCACGGACTGCGGCCCGGGGCAGACGAAGAAGAATCGCGTTTCTGTGAAGCGCTGGCTAAACAGCACGGGCTGACCTATCTGGAAGAGAAACTTTTTCTGAACGATCCCGGCGAAAAGCGGGAGTATGAAAATGAGAGCACGCAGAACCCCAGCCCGGAATCGCTTGCCCGAAATGCCCGCTACCGCATTTTTACCCGGTGGGCAAGGGAGTATTCCTGCGACGCAGTGGTCACGGCGCACCATGCGAACGATCAGGCGGAGACCCTTCTCTACAGAATGCTGACCGGCGCCGGACTGAACGGACTGAGCGGTATTCCGGCCGCGCGCGGCGTTTTCAGGCGGCCCCTGATCCGTGTCCTGCGTTCGGAACTGGCGTCTTATGCCGAAGAGAACAGCATTGTTTTTTATGAGGACCGCAGCAACGAGGATACCGCGTATGCCCGGAATAAGATCCGGCACCGGGTTGTTCCGTCGCTAAAAAAGATGGGATATAACGATCTTGAGCGAATGCTCGCACGATCGGCAGCGGCTTTGGATGAAGCCTCCGAGGCGATCGGCTTTGCGGCCCGCGAACAAATGGAAAAACTGCTCGTCACGGACGGACCTGTCCTTAAGCTCCGGATCCCGGCCTTCAATCTCTTGCCCGCGATGATCCGGAAAGAGATCCTCAGGACCTTATACCGGGAAAAACTCAACAGCACCCGTCATATTTCGGGGGAACAGCTTGACGAGATCCTTGACCTTATCGCCAGAGGCGAATGCGGAAAAAAAACAGCTTGTTCGGACCATACCCTGACGATCGGCCGGAAGTACGTTCAGTGGGAAAAAGAAGAGTGTCAAAAAATATATCGCGAAGCCGTCTGTGCAGATAAAACCCTTATCGGGTTTCCCGGGGGAGAGATGAGAATAGAACTTGCACCGATCCCCGCCTCGCTTGTACCGGACGATGCGCATACGGCGTATTTTTCGGAGGAGATGGTGAATAAAACGGTGATCGTCAGGTCATGGGAGCCGGCAGACCGCATGACGCTTTTCGGCAAGGGCGGCCGGAAAAAGGTCAGCGATATTTTAAAGGACGAAAAGGTAAGCGCCCCGGACAAAAAAGATTTTCCCGTTCTTGAAACGGAGGGACAGATCATCTGGATACCCGGCGTGAAGCGCTCCGGGTTGTTTGTTGTAAAGAAAAAAGATACAAGGCTGGTCAGCATAAATTATAACGACGGGAGCACACATGATTAAAAAAACGTTGACACTCAACTACGGCGGATCCTTTGACGGAGAGATACTGGACTTGCTGATATCCGAAGAAGAGATCCAGGAAAGGGTGAAACAACTTGCGCGGGAAATATCCTGCGATTATAAGAATAAAAGCAAGCCCCCCATTATTATCGGCGTGCTGAACGGCAGTTTCTATTTTATGGCGGACCTTCTCCGGGCAATGACCATCGAGGCCGAAATGGATTTTATCAAGATATCCTCTTATCATAAGATAGGTTCAACGGGCACGATCCGCCTGATCAAGGATATCAGTGCGGACATCCATCGGCGCGATGTCATTCTTGTTGAAGATATTATCGACTCCGGCCTGTCCATCAACTATCTTCGCAGTCATTTTGAGAGCAGCAACCCCGCCTCCGTCAAGGTTGCGACACTGCTGTATAAAAAGGAGATCACAAAAGTGGCCCATGAGCCGGAGTATGTCGGTTTCGAAATTCCCGACAGATTTGTCGTGGGTTACGGCCTTGATATCGAGCAGCA
>CALMFL010000292.1 GCA_937862595.1 uncultured Fidelibacterota bacterium | reverse complement strand
GAGGAAGGAACTGCCGGAAGTGGACGCGTTTTTCGGCGTGAACGAGATCCGGGAACTGTCGGCCTGTCTGTTCCATCGCGACGCCGTTCCGGCGCCGCGCTCCCTGATGACCCCCGCCCATTACGCCTTTCTGAAGATCGCCGAAGGATGCAACAACAACTGCGCCTATTGCGCCATTCCGCTGATCCGCGGGAAACAGGTCAGCGTGCCGCCCGAAACGCTCCTGCGCGAAGCCCGGAGGCTGGCGGAGCTCGGGGTGCGAGAGCTGATCGTCATCGCGCAGGATACCACGACCTACGGGTGGGACCTGAATGAAAAGGTCCGTCTGCAGGGACTGCTGAAAGACCTGGACGCCATGAACGCCTTCGAATGGATCCGGCTGCATTACACCCATCCCGCCCATTTCGATCCCGCCCTGATCGATATGATCCTGCATTCAAAAAGCATTTTGCCCTATATCGATATTCCGGTCCAGCATATCCATACGGAGATGATCCGCGCCATGAAACGCGGGAAGGACGGCGACCACATTCGGAAACTGATCGCCCGGCTCCGCGCGGAGATCCCCGGACTGGCCTTGCGCACCACGGTCATGGTGGGTTTTCCCGGAGAGACCGATGCCGTCTTCGCGGAATTGCTTGATTTTGTTCGCGAGGTCCGCTTTGAACGTCTGGGCGGCTTTACCTACAGTCCCGAAGAGGACACGCCGGCCGAAGGGCTGGGGGATCCCATCCCCCAAAAGGTCAAACAGGCCCGTCTTGAGGCGATCATGGAAACCCAGCGGCAAGTGTCCCTGGAACACAATCAGGCGCTTGTGGGCAGCGTAGAGCGCGTTTTGATCGATACCTGCGACGAGGTCAGCAAGGACAGCTGCGGCCGCACCTACCGGGATTCGCCCGATATCGACAACCGGGTGATCGTGCCGGGAAAACTCGAACCCGGAAAATTCTACGATATACGTATTACCGACGCTCTGGATTACGACCTGATCGGGGAAGAAGAAGGTAAATAGTGAGCGATGGCCTGCCGGCATTTTAACGCTGCAGGATCGGGGCGACGGGAAGCGAAGCGCGTCTGCGGACATTCGGCTTACCGCTTATAACACCGCTAAGAGATCAAATTTTAAACATTATTCCACGTAGTCGTTCGGAACGACCGCCATGAGCATTTTCAGGCGGATGTAATCGCCGCGGTAAAAATAATATCCCGGATGCCCGCTGGTGTAGGCGCTGCGGGAAGAATCCTTGATCAGGAACCAGTCCTCGCCGTTGAATTCGGCGTAGCCGACGATATGGACCGCATGGTCGTCGCCCGTGGATCCGCTGTAGATACGGTATTCCCGGGCGTCGTCGTCGATCAAATCGGCCGGAATATCGGCGACGGGGATAAAGGCGATCCCCGCATAGCGGTTGTAGCCGGGTTCGCTGGTATCGCCGCCGATCGGGACCGTGAAGCCGTCTTTTACGGCACGGCGCACCGCATCGTAGAAAGCGTCGACCGGGAGGTTCAGATACATGTCGTCATGCCGCCAATTATCCGGGAACGTCAGTTCCCGGTATTCAAAATACGGATGGGAGAGCGTCGACTGGATGGCGGTGTACTGCATGGGACGGAATTTCAGGACTTTTTTATAGAAATTTTTGGGCGTATAAGTTTTCCCCGCATAGCTGATCGTTTCGGGAACGGCGCCCATATGTTTGTCCAGGATCGCCCGGACGGCGGGAACGGCGATGTCTTCGTCCCACAGATCCTGTTCGGACAGCCGGTCCAGATAAGCCCGCAGTTCATCGGTCATGGGTCCGGTGTCAAACCCTTCCGGCGTCGGATTCCCCGAATAATCCGCTTCCGGGACCAGGCCCCAGGTATCGGCGATATCGAAGACGCCGGATATCTGCGAACCCAGGCGAAGCTTTTGCTTTCCCCGGGATTCGATGAAGGCAACGGCTTTCTCGAGGTATTCGTGGTAAACGACGTACATGACCGACAATTTGATCTCAAGCGCCTGTTTTTTCTGCACTTCGGATTCAATGAACGAGATCCCGGAATGCGCCCAGCACGAGGAGGTCAGTCCCTGATGGCGGGGCGAAAAATGGAATTGGGAATTGAAAATATCCACCGACTCCGGATAGTTCATCCCGGCAAGAGCGGCGAGCAGGGTCCGTTCTTCGCTTTCGTTTTCTTCTTTTTCGCTTGCTGTGCTTGAGCGAAGGGCTTTGATCCTGGCATGGACCGGGTCCTTGTATTTTTCACGATACTCAAGACTGGTTTGTGCGGCAAGGCATCCGCACAGGGCGAGCATCAGCAGCATCTTTTTCATGTTTATCCTCTTAAGGTTTTGATCTCTTGCAGCATCAGGGCGTGGATGGCGGGATTTCCCGTCACGATGCAATTGTCGCTGAAACGGTATTCGCCGCCGTCGAAGTTGGTGACGATCCCGCCGGCTTCCCTGACCAGCAGGATGCCCGCGGCGACATCCCAGGGTTTGAGATGGCATTCCCAGAATCCGTCGAAGGTGCCGGCAGCCGTATAGGCCATATCCAGCGCCGCGCTTCCCGGACGGCGCACGCCCTGAACAAGACGGTTGAAATGATCAAAGTAGCGAAGGTTGTTCTCCGGATTGGTCGGGTAATCGTAAGGAAATCCGGTTGACAGGAGGCACTCCTTGAAACGGGCGGCCGCCGATACGCGGATGACACGGCCGTTGCAGCGGGCGCCCAAGCCCTGCTGCGCCTCGAACAAGTGCCCGGTCAGGGGATTGTAGACGTATCCCTGTGTCAGGACGCCGCCTTCCATCAGGGCCAGGGAAATGCAGACCATCGGAAAACCGTGGATGAAATTCAGGGTCCCGTCGATCGGGTCGAGGACCCAGAGCTTGTCGGCCTCCTTGAGCGTGCTGGCGGTCTCTTCCGAGAGGAACTCGCTTCCGGGCAGAAGGCGGCTCAGCCTTTCGATCATGAAGAGCTCCACCTGTCTGTCCACCTCGGTCACCAGATCCACATCGGTGGATTTGCTGCAGATTTCTTTTTTCGTATGAATGCGGTCGGTAATGATCTTTCCCGCATCGCCAACAATCTCAACGATCTTATTGCGCATGGGAGCTCCAAATTAAGACCAAATGTAAAGATATTTATGCGGTAGAGCAATAGGATATGCAGTGGGCACTGGGCACTGGGCGCTGAGAAGGTGAGAAGGTGAGAAATTGTGATTACTGTCACAAGTAAATATCTTGAATTGAAATAATCCCCTCATTCATTTATCTTATATATGTCTAAGAAGAGAGGTGGACGAATGGAAGTAATAAAATGCTATCGTGAACTTCGCGTATATCAAAAAGCATTTGATATATCAATTAAGATCTATGACTTGTCACAAGGTTTTCCAAGGGATGAAATAGTTTCATTGACAAATCAAATTCGCAAATCATCCCGTTCTGTCAGTGCCAACATAGCCGAGGCTTTTCGAAGGCGAAAATACCCGAAATCCTTTGCTTGTAAATTGAACGAAAGTGAAGCTGAGGCTTCCGAGACTCAAAATTGGCTGGATTATTGCTTAAAACATAAATATATCGATTCGGAAACACATCAAGTTCTTTTTCGTGAATACGAGAACATCATTGGCATGTTGGTCAACATGCAACGATCATCCGACAAATGGAAAATATGATCCCAGCGCCCAGTGCCCAGCGCCCATCTTCCCAGTGCTCAGAGCATAAAAAACCCCTTTGCAATTATCTCACAAAGGGGCATAAAGTCTATGTTTAGATGTTTTTATTTAACCAATAGCATCTTCGTACTCAAGATACCCATATCCGTCTTCAGGCGCGCGATGTAAACGCCGCTCGGCAGGGGGCCGGCTTCGAAGGTGACGGTATAGACGCCGGCGGGCTGACGGTCCCGGACCAGAGAGGCGACGAAACGTCCGTTCACATCGTAGACGGAAAGGTCCACGTTCCCGTCGGCGGGCAGCCGGTAGCTGATCGCGGTGGCGGGATTGAAAGGATTCGGGTAATTCTGGTTCAGGGCAAAGTCTTCCGCAAGGCCGGTTTCCGCGACGGCGACGCCGCCCGGCGTCAGGAACATCAGGTCCTCGATGTAGATCGTCCCTTCGTTCGTTCCGATGCTGTCGATGTATTCGATCTGGAAACTGTCGAAATTCAGCGTGCCGTTCAATACGCCGTCCGAAACGCCGGCCCATTCGCCGGTCTCGCCGTCGCGGAGGTCCCATTTCATCAGCTGCCAGCCGGTAAAGTTCAGGTCGTACCAGGGACTGACTTCCGAGGCGCCCGTTCCCGAGGGATCATCCACCGCGAAACGGAAACGGTTGTTCGAACCGTCGCCGAAGACCCAGGCCTGCAGGATGCCGTCCGCATTGAAGCGGCGGGCCGCCGGTACGGAGGTGCCGTCCAGCCATTCCCGCATAAAGCCGTCCGCGGCTTCCGGATCGAATTTGTAATAAATGGCCAGCGAATGCGTGCTGCCGTTCCCGTGATTGACGACATCGGTGCTTACCGTGACCGATCCGCCGAGGAGATTCCGGTTGCTGCCGCTGAAGTTCCAGGCCCGCCAGTAGGAGCTGATGGATGTCGGCGAGAAGGCGTCGATGACCAGGGTGTCGGCGTACCAGGGAATGGAGGTGTTGATAATGAGGCCGCTGGCGAAATTGCCCGGGGTCACGTTGCCGAAAAGGTCGCCGATGCCGCTGTACATATAGCGCGTGTAGCTGTTCCCCCGCACCAGTTCTTCGGTCGGGAAGAGGGAAACGACGGTTTTGCCGTTCACGGTGTAGACATCCTTGACCGTGGGGATCTCGATATCGTCGCCGGTCGTGCGGATGAGCGCAAATTTATCCTCGATCCCGCCCGACAGGTCGATGATCTCGTCGAGGCAGAAAGAAATGATCGGCTGAAGATCATGGAAGCGGGCGTATTTAACGGGGTACCATGTCTCGATCTTAGGCGCGTCGATGTCGGGGGGGCTGGTCGTGAAACGAAGGACGAAATCGTCGCCGGCGGTGCCGTCGCCGTTCCCGTCCAGATGCTGCGCCCGGTTCCCGAGAATGGTGTCGGCGTCCAGCGTCAGCGTGTAGTCTGTCTCGACCTCAAGGCTGTCCCCGGCCGCGCTCAGCGTCAGGACCTTGAGGTCGCCGCTCCAGCTGAAGATCAGGTCGGCGGGCGGGTCGATGCCGAGCCCGCTGCGCACGTTCGCCGTATCCATTTCATGGGAGAAGGTCAGGACGAGCGGCTCCCAGGCCGGATGTTCGGGTTCGTTGTCGGCAGGGACGACTTGCTTGACGTAGGGCGGCACCGACGAGGTCATGAAGAAATTCCGGCTCCAGAAAAACTTGCTGCTGTCGACCGTGATCTGGGTAGTATCGGGCCAGTAGCCGGGGGCATCAAAGATAAGGGTATAGGTGCCGTAAGCCAGGCTGTCGAAAAGATAAAATCCGTTATTTCGGTTGTAGCCGTGGTTGTTGTTGTAACCGTTCATATAGTAATCATAGTCTGAAGTTCCGTCGATCGCCGCCCAGTTATTGGGATTGATCGGGGACCCGGTGGTGATCTGAGACCATTGGGGCGTATAGTTGTCCACATACATGGTGGTGTTGCCGTAATACACGCGGCTGCTGTCGGGGGCGCCGGCGGGGAAGATCGTGATCACAAGGCTGTCGATGGGCTTGTATTTGTCGTTGGTTCCCGAACCGTAGGGATAGGAAACCGATTCCTCATAAGTTCTTACAATGCCCGCGAGATTTGTGAAGGAAGGTATGGGCAGATCGAAATGATCAATAAAGGAAAGGGCGATCGCCCAAGCTTCGTTTATACGGAAATCCAGGTTTTGCAGGCGGTAGGTTTCTACATAATAGTCGTGAAATGTGCCTTCGCTCAAGGTGCCGGGAACCTGTAAGGTTCGGAAGACGCCAAGATAGGGGCCGCCTGTTCCATAAAATGTCCAGTCGCCGGCCAAAGAGGTTGCCGTGGTCTGAAGTGCCTGACGGATGTAAGAGCCCAAAAGGGTCGCGACTTTCAACTCGTCGGGGGCTTTGGGATATCCAGGGAGACCGTTGATCCGCGGATCACCGGTAGGACCGGGATATAGGATCAGCGTTGTATGGCGGGTACTGTTCGAGAGGCCGCTGGCATTGCTATGGATGGACTGCATCCAGTCGCAGGCGTTGCTGTTCGCGATGGCACAGATAGTGGAAAGCCCAAGATTGTCCGATTTGCGGTTATGACGGCGGGTCATGACCACGGAGAATTTCGCCCGTGTGCTTGCATCTACATCGACAATGCCGTACTGCTTAAAAATGGTTTCCGCAGCCAGAGCCCGGGTAAGGTTGCCTTCGGATTCCCAGTAGCCGGCGGGCGTGATCGGCGGGCGGTCGTTTGCCGTATGGCCGCCATGTCCCGCATTGAGACATATCTTATAGGTGATCGTATCAATAGTCTGCGCGGTAAGACAAGAGCTTATGATAATTATAACAAGGAGTGTAATGATAAATCGTTTCATGCCTGTCCCTTACCTTATTTCCAGCGTTAAGAGTACCGGTTTCCCGTCGACGGGATTGTCGCAGATGATCTGCGTTCCGTCCGGGGACCACTGCGGATACATTTCAATGATGTCCGTGCTGTTCGTAAGTCGGATCTGGGTGTTGCCGTCCGCACTGACAAGATAGATGTCGGAGGCGGTATAGGTGTATCCATCGTCACTATCCCGCATAAAGGCGATCCATTTGCCGTCGGGAGACCATTGGGGTGCACGGGCATCCCTTATCTCTGAAAGGACGTTCCCGTTCAGGTCGCAGATAAAGAGGTCATTTCCCCCAACCACGCAGAGTTTATCCTGGGTTGGTGAAACGGAGGGCCATACGTGCGGCCGATCCCCTGCGGGCATCAGCATTTTTGAGGTTCCGTAGGAATAAAGCACGACAGCATTATCCAGAGTGAAGGCAACCGGTCTTGCCACTTGCGTGGACTTTGCGAAATTGTTTTTTATCGTCTCTTTTTCAATAAAATAGATACCATGATTCGTTATTTTGGGTGCCGAAGCTAAACGCAGATCTTTTTCAATAATCGAACGGGTTTTAGTTTTAATGTCATAGACAGCAAAATCGAAAAGGCGGTAACCTTTATCATAATTGTCGATCCGGTAGCGGATCACGCCTTTTTCATCCATGACCGGTTCATAGCCGCTTTCCGCGAAACGTGTCGCGGTCTGTGTGCTGCGTTCATAAGTGTAAAGGCCGTCGCCGGCTCCGTATAGAATATACTTCCCGTCGGCGCTGAAAAGGGGTAACAGGGCGTTGGTCTCAAGATCCAACACCTGTACGCTGCTAACGCGCACCTCTGCGCTTAACAGCACCGTCAGCGCAATGAGCATTCCTGCAATTCGTTTCATTCATTCCTCCGATACGAAAATTAGATAAGATGTCAATTCTTGCGAATTTAGGATGTCAAGGACATAAATCCAACTTAAAACACCGCCAAATGTTTCAGGGAAATGAAGTTATCATGAAAAACGGGGGCTTGGGGAACGATCTTCCGGCTATCGGCTGCCGGCAATAAAAAGCTCCCGTTTCCGGGAGCTTTTCATAGGTTCATTCATGAGGTGAATTACATTTCTTTCAAGACCTTGCGAATGACCGCGGCGCCCTTCATGATCTCGTCCTTGCTGACGTTCAGATGCGGCCGGAAACGGATGGTATGGTCGCCGCAGGGGAGGATCATGACCTTATTTTCCCACATCTTCGATAAAAAGGCGTTGCGCTGAACGTGGTCGGGGAGGTCAAAGGCGCACATCAGGCCTTCTCCGCGCATATTGGAGATCAGTTTCGGGAATTCCCGGCCGATGGCTTTCAGTTCGTCCAGGAGCACCTCTCCCATGATCCCGGCGTTCTCGACGAGATCTTCGTTTTCGATGATCTCAAGGATGTAGCGGAAGCGCACCATGTCGACCAGATTTCCGCCCCAGGTGGAATTGATGCGGCTTGATTCGGCGAAGACGTTGTTCTTTACCTCATCGAGCCGCGGGCCGGCAAGAATGCCGCAGACCTGGGTCTTTTTCCCGAAGCAGAGGATATCCGGCTTGACGTCGTAGTTCTGGTGCGCCCAGAATTTGCCGGTCAGTCCGACGCCGCTCTGGACTTCGTCGAACACGAGCAGGATCTCGTTCTCATCGCATATTTTCCGGATGGCCTGGAAGAACGACTTGCTGAAATGGTTGTCGCCGCCTTCGCCCTGGATGGGTTCAAGGATCATGCAGGCGATATGTTTCGCGTCCCGGGCCACGATCCCGCGGATCTCGGCAAGCGATTTCGCTTCGATCGCCTCATTTTCCTCCCGGTTGGCCTCCAGGGGGAATTTCAGTTTGGGGTTCGTAACGCGCGGCCAGTCGAATTTCGGGAAGTACTGGGTTTTGCGGGGATCCGAGGTGTTCGTAAGGCTCAGGGTGTAACCGGTGCGGCCGTGAAAGGCTTCCCTGAGGTGGAGGACCTTGAATCCGGTTTCTTCGCTTTCGCCTTTTTCAAAATTCTTGCGGACTTTCCAGTCAAAGGCCGCTTTCAGGGCGTTCTCGACGGCCAGGCCGCCCCCCGAGACAAAGAACGCATGCGGAAGATAGTCCGGAATGCCGACACGGGAAAAGGTTTCCAGGAAATCCGCCATTTCCTCGGAATAAATATCCGAGTTGGCAGGCTTGTTCACCGCAACCCGACCCAGTTCCGCTTTTTTTGAAACGAGGTAGGGATGATTGAACCCGACTGCCAGGGAGGCGAACATGGAAAAGAAATCCAGGTATTCGTCGCCGTTGCGTTTGTCCACCAGCCATGAGCCGTGGGACTTGTCAAGATCGACAATGACATCAAAACCGTCTGTCAGCATGTGTTTCGACAGGACCTTTTTCACTTCCGTTGCTATGACCATATATTCTCCTTTGAGGGCGTGCAAGCCCTTCTATTGGTTAAATGTTGAATTTGATGCCCTGAGCCAGGGGCAGTTTATTGCCGTAGTTGATCGTGTTCGTCTGACGGCGCATGTATCCTTTCCATGCATCCGAGCCGGATTCGCGTCCGCCGCCCGTTTCTTTTTCTCCGCCGAACGCGCCGCCGATCTCCGCACCGGAGGTGCCGATGTTGACGTTGGCGATGCCGCAGTCCGATCCGCGGCAGGAAAGGAAGAGTTCCGCTTCGCGCAGGTTCTGCGTAAAGATGGCGGAGGAAAGTCCCTGTTTCACGTCATTATGGATCTCGATGGCGTTCTCGACGTCCCCGGAATACTTGATCAGGTAAAGCAGGGGGGCGAAGGTCTCTTCCTGGACGATCTCCATGTCGTTGCTGACTTCTGCTATGCAGGGCTTGACGTAGTTCCCCGACTCGAAGCCCTTGCCCGAAAGGACCGTCCCGCCGCAGATCACGGTGCCGCCCTGGTCCCTGACCTGCTGAACGGCGGCGGTGAAGGTGGCGACGGCGTCCTGATCGATCAGCGGGCCGACGTGGTTCTTTTCGTCCATGGGGGACCCGATCTTCAGGGATTTATAGGCTTTAAGGAGCGATTTTTTGACGGTTTCGTAAAGGTCTTCATGAATGATGACGCGCCGCGTGGAGGTACAGCGCTGTCCGGCCGTTCCGACCGCACCGAAAACGATCGCGGGGATCGCGATCTGCAGATCGGCGTTTTGGGTGACGATAATGGCGTTGTTGCCGCCGAGTTCGCAGATCACTTTGCCGAAGCGGCGCGCAATGACCTCGTTCGCATGGCGGCCCACGCGGGTCGAACCGGTGATCGAGATCAGCCCGACCTTCTTGTCTTCCAGCATGGTCTCGCCGACGTCCCGTCCGCCTCCGACCACGAGGTTGAAAATGCCTTCGGGAAGATGATTTTCCTTCAGCACTTCCGCGATGATCTTCTGGGTCGCGATGGCGGACAGCGGCACCTTGGAAGAGGGCTTCCAGATGCAGACGTCCCCGCAGACCGCGGCGAGCATGGCATTCCAGGCGTACACGGCGACCGGGAAGTTGAAGGCCGAAATGATGCCGACGATCCCGATGGGATGATACTGGTCGTACATCCGGTGATCCGGCCTTTCTGAATGCATGGTAAAGCCGTAAAGCTGGCGTGAAAGCCCGACTGCGAAATCGCAGATGTCGATCATTTCCTGAACCTCGCCGTAGCCTTCCTGGAGGGATTTGCCCATTTCCAGGGTGACAAGCTTGCCGAGATCTTCTTTATGCTCCCGGAGCTTCAGGCCTATCTGCCGTACGATGTCCCCGCGTTTCGGAGCGGGAACGGTGCGCCAGACCTCAAAGGCGCGGAGCGCCTGATCCCGGACTGCAAGATAATCGTCCGTGGAGCAGGTGTGAACGCTGGCGATGTGCTTACCGTCGATGGGCGAAACAATATCTAAAATCTTGCTTTTCTTTGATGTGATCCAGTTCTGCCCGGTCGAGCAGCCGCTGTTCTCTTCCTGAATGCCAAGGGCACGATAAAAAGTGGTATCCATTGAATAATCCTCCAATTAACTTCGTTTGTACCGTATAAAGACAAATTCGCCCATATCTTCCGACGATTCTTTAGTCCAATGATCGACCTCGAATATAGGAAAATAAACGTCGCCCTCATAATCTTTTTTTACCATTGAAACATAGAGATAATCGGCATAGGGGAGCGCGTGTTCATAGGTATAGGCGCCGCCCATGATAAAGATCTTTTTGCCCAGTTCCTGTCCCGTATTCAGCGCTTCGTCCAGGGTGCGGCAGACGGTGATGTGCTCGTTGGAATCCAGTTCGGGCGAGATCACGATATTGTTCCGGCCCGGGAGGGAAGGACGCTTCAGCGAAAGGTAGGTGTTGTGTCCCATGATGACGGTGTTGCCCAGCGTCTGGCGCTTGAAATGCTGCAGATCGCCGGAAATGTGCCAGGGAAGTTCGTTCCCCTTCCCGATAAGCCGCGTTTCCGTCATGGCGACAATGATGATGACGGGTTGTTTATTCATGATATTTATCCTTTTTTCGAAGAGGGAGGGTTGATGGGTTGATTGAAAGTCGATATGTCGATGGGTCGATAAAGTTGATGAGTTGATAGGTTGATAGGTTGATCTCCTACGCCCTGTTAGGGCTTCCTTCTTCGCTCCGATACGTCGGAGCTTCGAAGGACACGTCGGGGATTAAAATCTCCTGCGCCAAGGCTTCGGAGATTAAAATGAGTCGATGTCAAAAAGCAATGA
>CALMFL010000291.1 GCA_937862595.1 uncultured Fidelibacterota bacterium | reverse complement strand
GGCGCTTAGAGTCACCGGCTCTTCCTACGGACGCTTCCCGCAAGCTTTCGTCCGTCGCGCAGTTTTGCCTTTGCAGTTAAGGCATTTGCTTTTACATTATGCTCATGAACCCGAGACCCGAGATCCTCTCCCCCGCCGGAGATATGGAGAAACTGCGCATCGCCTTCGCCTACGGCGCCGATGCGGCCTACGCGGGGATCCCGAAATTTTCCCTCCGGACCCGGGAAACGGGTTTCACCCCCGCCCTGCTGGAAGAAGCCGTTTCGCTGGCGCATTCCCTGGGGAAGAAACTCTACCTCACGCTCAATATTTTCCCGCACAATCTGAAGATCGATTCCTTCCTGAAGGAACTGGACGTCGCGGCGGAACTGCAGCCGGACGGCCTGATCATGGCGGACCCGGGCATGATCGCACAGGCAAGAAAGCGCTATCCGGATCTGGCTATCCATCTTTCTACCCAATCCAATACCGTCAACTGGGCGACGGTCGCCTTCTGGCGCGATATCGGGGTAAAGCGGGTGATCCTGAGCCGGGAACTGCGCCTGGACGAGATCGCCGAAATGCACGCGCGCGTTCCGGACATCGAACTGGAAACCTTCGTCCACGGAGCGATCTGCATCGCGTATTCCGGACGCTGCCTGATCTCGAATTATCTTCATTCCCGCGATGCGAACCAGGGAACCTGTACGAACAGCTGCCGCTGGGAATACGCCCTGGGATATGAACGCGGCTCCCTGCTTGAGATGGAAGCGGAACAGCAGCCCTACGCCTATGACGCGCCGCCGCCCGAGGGCTTTTATGTCAAGGAGAGCCGTCGCCCCGATGCGCGCTTCCCGATCGGCGAGGATGAGCACGGCACCTATCTGATGAACGCCAAAGACCTCTGCGCCATCGAATTGATCCCGGATATCCTGAACGCCGGGGTGTGCAGCCTGAAGATCGAAGGCCGAACCAAATCGGCCTATTATACCGCGATCACGTCACGCGCCTACCGCCGCGCCCTGGACGACCATCTCGCGGGGAAGCCCTTCGACAGGGAAAACCTGCGCGATCTGATGCGTTTGAGCAACCGGACCTATACCACCGGGTTCTATACGCGGAACCCGCGCCAATACGGCGAGAACGTCGGGGACGGGAATTCCGCCGGCACCGGAGAGCGGGTGCTGGGGATCGTCCGCGATTACGACCCGCAGACCGGCCTTGCGGAGCTGGAAGTGAAAAACCGCTTTCTCCCCGGCGACACCCTTACGATGATAACGCCGGATAACGATGTCGTCTTTGTGGCCGATGCGGTCACGGACGCCCGGGGCACCCGGCTGGACGCCGCCCACGGAGGCTCCCGGAACGTGTGGATCCGTCTGCCGGAAGCGCCTCATGAATTTACTTTCTTAAGAGAAACGCTGAAACGATAAGCCGCCGATAAAACAGAGAACCCCCGCCGAAGCAGAGGTTCTCCTATTGCCTGAAAGGTGACAATAACTTTTTGTTGATGAGTTTATGGGTTGATGGGTTTATGGGTTGATGATTTGTTCTCCTTTTCTCCTCTTCTCCTTTTCTCCTTCTCTCCACCCCTCCCCCTCTTCTTTATTGTTCATTCATATCTCAATGCCTCGATCGGATCGAGCCGGGCGGCCTTATACGCCGGGTATGAGCCGAAGATCAGCGCGATCAGCGAGCAAACCAGCAGTCCGATGAGCGCCCAGTCCCAGGGAAAGATCACGGATGTCTTCATCAGCACGGCCACCACATTCCCCATGATCACACCCAGAATGATCCCGATCACGCCCCCCATTTCCGTCAGGATCAGGGCTTCGATCATGAACTGGTAAAGAATGTCCCGGCTCTTTGCGCCCAGGCTTTTCCGCACGCCGATCTCGCGGGTCCGCTCCGAAACGGTGACCAGCATGATGTTCATGATGCCGATCCCGGAAGCAAGCAGGGCGATGGAGGCAATGATCATCGCCGCGATCTTGATGGCGGCGGTCATTTTGTTAAAATTGTCGATCAGCGAAGCATTGGTCCAAATTTCAAAGTCGTTCTCCTCGCCGATCTTGACCCCCCGGATAAGGCGCAGTTCGTTGATGACCTCCTGCATGCCCTCCTCGAATTTATCCTGGTCCACGACGGTAAAGCAGTAATTCAGACTGGTAAAACTGGCCTGTCCGTAATATTTGAAATAGGTCGTGATCGGAATGTATCCACGGTTGTCCTGCGACTGGCCGAAACGCTGGCCTTTTCGCTCGGCAACGCCGATCACGCGGTATTTGACCCCGTCGATCTTGACGTCCTCTCCGACGGGATTCCGGTTCGGCATCAGGATGTCGACGACATCATAGCCTAGAACGATCACATGGGAGCCGTTATTCTCATCCGTTTCCGTGATCATGCGGCCCATGTCGATATTGAGGTTATTGGTGAACTCCCAGTTGTGCGAAATGCCGGCCACGATGATGTTCGCCTTGGTCTCTTTGTCTTTGTAACGGATGATCTTTCCGTAATTCCAGTCCTCGGCCGTGGCATAATCCACGATCTTCAGCTTGGGCAGCAGGCGCTGGAAATCGCGGTAATTGAGGTTCTTCCGGTTGAAGTACTTCCATCGGGTGTTGCCCATGTTCATGTTGGGAAATTTCTGGACCTGAAAGGTGCTGGCGCCCAGTCCGCCCAGGTTCTCTTCCACGGTTTGCTGGAGGACGTTGATGGCGGTCATGACCCCGATGATGGAAAATATTCCGATGACCACGCCAAGGAGGGTCAGGAAGGACCGCAGTTTGTTTTGCCGTATCGACGACAGTGCGGATAAATATATTTCTTTAAAGTTCACAGTGCCTCCTATTCATAGCGCATGGCTTCGATCGGGTCAAGGCGCGACGCCTGGCTGGCCGGCACGATGCCGGAGACGATCCCGACGCCGATGGACACGCACAGGGCGATGAGCACAAGCCCGAAGGACATGCTCGCAACGAATATCTTGTTGATCAGTCCAACCAGCAAGGTGGTAAGGCCGAGTCCGATCAGCCCTCCGATCAGCGCGATGATCACCGCCTCGAAGAGGAACTGGATAAGAATGACCCAGCGCTTCGCGCCCAGGGCTTTCCGGATGCCGATCTCCTTCGTCCGTTCCTTAACGCTGACGAACATGATGTTCATGATGCCGATCCCGCCGACAAGCAGGGACAGCGCCGCGATGCCGATCCCGACGATCGCGATGCTGGATTTGATCTTTGCCAGCTGATCGGCCATGGCTTCCTGCTGATTGATCGCAAAATTGTCAGGTTCCAGGGGACGCAGACCGCGCAGGCCGCGGGTAATGTTCCGGACTTCTTCAACGGCGTATTCCTTGTCCACCCCTTCGCGGAGCTTGAGCGGAATGGAGATCCACCAGCCTCGTCCGAACAGGGCCTTGCTGGTCTCGTAGGGGATCACGGCCATATTGTCCACGCTGAACAGGCCGAGGACCTTTCCCTGTTCGGCAAAAACGCCGATGATCTTGAAGTTCAGCCCGTTCACCTTGATCTTCAGTCCGCTGGGGTCCTCAATGTTCGGATAGAGCAGTTTTTTAACCTCGGAGCCGATGATGATGACACGGGAGGCATGTTCATCCTCCAGCTGGGTGAAATAGCGGCCTCGGTCGATCTTGGCGGCATCGATGTAGGCGGACTGCCAGCTCGCGCATTTCAGCTCGACGCCTTCGCTTGAATTGTCCTTATAGGAAAGCGTCACCCGCCTGTTCGTTTCAACGCTGGCAAACGATACCGATTCCGAACGCTCCGCGATCTTTTCGGCGTATTCTTCCTGGATGCGGGGACGGTTTCGGAACTCCCACCATTCCGCATCTCCCATGAACCAGGGAAACTGCTGCAGGTAGAGGACATCTTCCCCGAACATGCCGAGGGTGTCGTTGAAAACGCGGTCGATGCCGTTGATCGCCGTGCCCATCAGGCTGACCGAGAGAATGCCGATAATGATCCCCAGCATGGTCAGGAAGGCGCGTCCCTTGTTCTGAAAAACCGCCTTGAACCCGATCATGATACTTTCATACAGTTGATTCAGCATGGCTTATTTCTTTATGTTGTCTTGGTTGATTTTTCCATCCAGCATGTGGATCACGCGGTTCGCGCGGTTCGCAATATCCGGTTCATGCGTCACCAGGATGATGGTGTTCCCCTGTTCGTGCAGCCGGGTGATCAGGTCCATGATGTCATTCCCGGTCTTGCTGTCCAGGTTCCCCGTCGGTTCGTCCGCAAGGATAATGGACGGATGGTTCACCAGCGCCCGGGCGACCGCCACGCGCTGACGCTGCCCCCCGGACAGTTCGTTCGGCCGGTGATGCATGCGGTCTGCGAGCTGGACCTGTTCCAGGGCGGCTTTGGCGCGCTCCAGGCGTTCCTGTTTGGGAACCCCGGCATAGATCAGGGGGAGCTCGACGTTGTGCAGGGCGGTCATGCGCGGAAGCAGATTGAAGGTCTGGAACACGAAGCCGATCTTCTGGTTCCGGATGAAGGCAAGCTGGTCGTCCGTGGCCGTGTCGGAAACATCGTGGTTTTCCTTGTGGATGGATATCCCGTCCAGGTCATAGGATCCCCGCGTGGGGGTGTCCAGACAGCCGATGATGTTCATCAGCGTGGATTTCCCGCTTCCCGAAGGTCCCATGATGGAAAGGTATTCATTCTTTTTCACATCGACATCCACGCCGTTCAGGGCGTGAACATCCACCTTCCCGATATGGTAGGTGCGGGCGATGTTGCGCAATTTTAATAAAGACATAGGTCTTCCTTTTTTATCAAAGAAATTTATTTCTTCTTTTTCTTAACGTCGTTGGCGTCCTTGACGGCGGTCCCGGTCTGAAGATCGAATGTCAGCGCCTGGTGATTCCCGGTTACGATAACCCGGCTCGTATCCAGTCCGGAGATAACTTCAAAATAGTCTTCGCTGTTGATGCCCAGTTCGAGGGGCACGGCCCGGACGGTGTCGGATTCCACGACAAAGGCGATCTCGAGCAGTTCGGGTTTGCCCGTCGCGGCGGGAGCCGCTTCCCGGACCTTGTCTTCGGGACGCACGGTGACGGCGCGGATCGGGATCGCAACGACATTTTCCTTCCGGTCGGTCAGGATCTCCACGGTGGCGTTCATGCCTGAACGGATCTCATCGGGGATGCTGGTCATTTTCACGGTCACTTTGAAGTTGGTAATGGCGTTCTGGGTGCCCGCGCCGCTCGTGGAGGCCAGCTGGGAGATCTCGGTGACGATGCCGGGGAATTTCTTTTCAGCAATGGCGTCGATCTCGATATCCACCGAATCTCCGACGTTGACGCGCACGATATCGTTTTCATTGACGTCGACCTCCACTTCCATGCCCGAAAGGTCCGCAACGGTCATGACCACGTCCGCCTGAAAGGTGGATCCGAGGGCCATTTCGCCCTGTTCTTTCTGAAGTCCGATCACGGTGCCGTCAATGGGCGCGATCAGCGTGGTCTTCCGCAGGTTGTCCTCGGCCTGTTCCAGGCGTGCGACTGCCTGCTCCAGGGTCGCCACCGCCTGGTCGTACTGGGCTTTAGCCTGGTCGTACTGGGATTCGCTGTAATTGTTGTCCTTATAGAGTTCGTTCACGCGACTGAACTCTTTTTCGGCAACGTTTTTAGCGGAAAGGCAGGAACGGTAGTAGGATTTTGACTGATCCACGTCGGCGGCGTAACGGACCTTGTCAAGCTGTGCGAGCAGTTCGCCTTTTTTAACGTCCTGCCCTTCCTTGACATACAGCGCCATGATCTCGCCGGCGACGTTCGCTGAAATATTCACCTTGACGACCGGCTGTACGTAACCGGCCGCGTACACCTTGGATTCGATGGTGTGCAGACGTACTTTTTCCATTTGGACCGCCACGGATTTTTTATTGTCCTGCTTGAGCGCAAAGAACAAGAACACCGCTAAGGCAAGCACCATGGAAATAATGATAATAGCTTTCTTCTTCATTTTCGTTCCTATAAGTTATTGATTAAGGCCAGGATCCCGGATTCAACGATCTTCCGTGAATACTGCGCGTCCACGAGGGAGCTTTCGGCGCTCAGCACGCTGAGATGCGCCTGCATTCTTTCCAGGACCGTCACTTTGCCCAGTTCATACTGCTGATTGACGATCTCGAAATCGCGCCGCGCCGACGCAAGCCGGCGTTCGCTGATGTCGATCATGGCGGTATAGGTTTCAAATTGCGTGTAATAGTTCTGCAGCTGCTGCTCCAGCATGCGGACCGTATTGTCCACGCCGATGCGGGTTTGCTCCAGCTGAAGCTTCTGCTGCTGCACGTTCTCTCTGCGGGACAGTCCGTTGAAAAGCGTCCAGCTTGCGTTCAGTCCGACGGAGTTCACGGGGGTGTCCGCAGGATCAAAGCCGTCGGAATAGGTGTAACTTCCCGAAATGCTCGGCAGGTAGGCTTCCTTTGAGGCCTTCACCCTTACTTTGCCGATCTCTTCCTGCAGCTGTGCGGCGGCAAGGTCCGGGTTCTGTTCAAGCATGGCCTTGCGGGACGCTTCGTAGGGAGGGATCAGGACCTGTTCAACGTCGATGTCCACGACGTCGATCTCATCGCCGGATTCCCTGCCCAGAAGCACGCCGAGATTGCGGAGGTAAGAGACGTATAATTGCTTCTGCAGCAGGAGCTGGGATTCGAATTCGCCCTTCTGCGCTTCGGATTTCAGCACGTCCGATTCGGTGATCACCCGCATGGCGTACATGGCCCGGGTTTTCCGCAGGTTCTCTTCCGCGACGGTAATATTCTCTTCATACACCCCGATCAGTTTCCGGGTGCTTAAAATGTTGTAATACAGAGTGCGGACCTGGTTCACGATCTCGTTGGCCGCTCCGGCATACAGGGCCTGATTCGCCGACTTGTTCATGTGGGCGGACCTGATCCCGGAATAGAGTCCCGGCGTGTAGAGCGTAAGCCCCGCGCTCAGCCCCACGCTGGTGTTGAGGTCCCAGCTTGTCTGGCTGGAGGACCCCACGCCGGAGGATACGGAAATACCGGGCAAGATCGCGCTGTAGGACTGTTTTACCTGGGATCCTGCGATCTCGGCGGACAGCTCTTTCTGCCGGATTGTCGGGTTGTTTGATCGGGCCATATCAATGCAGGCTTCGAGTGTCAGCGTTTCTGCGGACAAGATTGTCCCCGCTAACATTGATATCCAGATCAATGTCGATTTGATCTTCATTGTCACCTCTCGCAATGTAAAATTTTAACGAATGACTATAGTTCGGTGTCGTCGCTTTCGGCTTGTTTGATCTTGCCGAATCCGGCCTTTTCAAAATTCACCGAGCCAGGACTGCCCTTGTAGGTGATGGTGCCCATGCCGGCAAGTTCGACATCGATGCTTGTGCGGGCATAGACGCTGCCGTTGCAGACGCCGGCGACATCCATTGTCACGTTGTCCGCAATAAATTCAAAGGCTTTGATCGTGCCCACCCCGGCGCACTCCACCGTAAAATCTTCGGCGCTTCCCCGCAGTTCAAGGTTCGCGACCCCGGCGATCTCTACGCCGAAGCGTTCAACCTCCAGGTCGGCATTCAGGTGCAGCACTCCCGCGACCTCAAATTTTAGTTCCGGGGCCCTGAAAGGCTGCGCCGTGTTCATGTCGCACTCGCCGACAACCGTGATCTTTTTCACGTCGGGAGCGTAAAGATGAACGTTCAGGACCTTTTTATTGTCCGGCCATTTGATCCTGCTTCCGCTGACCAGGGCGTTCTTCGAGATATCCCCGAGGCCCGAGTCAATGTCAATTTCGAGGGTCGAGGTCGTGTCCAGAATGTAAAGGACCAGGGTGTTCTCGACGATCTCGGCCCGGAAAAGCTCCATCAGGCTTTCGTAGGTTTCAACCTCGGCCCGGTTGCCGGGGGTCTGGTCCAGGACGACGCTTATGGGGCCGGCGACCATGACCTCCGTGAACGGTCCGAACTCGTAGCGTTCCGAAACGATGTCACCCGTTACGACAAGCCGCTGGATCTTGTCGGTGTTAACGCTGCATCCGAACAGGAGGACGACGATCAGCAGGGGAAAGAGTATTTTTTTCATTTTTGTTCCTTGTTATTTTTCACTCTTTAACTTTTTAATTCTACATATCTTCTACAAAGGTTCATTTGCTCTTTACGGAAGCCACGCCGGATACGCTGATCGAGGTTTCCCTGGGCAACCCGGTATAATAAATGGACGAAGCGCCGGAGCTCGAGGCTTTCAGGAAGCCGCTTACCTGCACGCGGCAGTCGCTGCTGCCCGAGGCATCCACCTCGGCGTTGACCGTTTTAAGGTCCGCCGCCTGCATACTGGAGGAACCGCTGACATTCAGGATCAGATCGTCTGCACGGCCCTGCGCATGAAAGTCGGAGGATCCGAGCGCATCGATGCGAAGTTTGTCCACATCGGCGGTGATGTCGAAGTCCGAGGATCCCGAAGCGATGATCCGGGCCGTGACCGCGGTAAGCGATAGGTTTCCGTCGGACGCGCCGCTGGCATTCACATAGATGTCTTCCGCATCAAGTTGCGCATCCCGCAGGTCGCTGGCTCCCGAGGTGTTGATACTGATCTTCTTGGCGCTGACCTTTTTCATGTTCAGGTCGCTCGCGCCGCTGGCGTCGATCCGGAATTCACCGGCCTTCAGGTCCGTCTCCATATACAGGTCGCAGGCGCCGGAAAGCGATACTTTTTCAATCTCCTTTACCGTGACGTATACCCGCAACACCCGTTCCTGCCCCATCCAGTGGATATTATTGATCTTCCGGTCCAGGAAGATATTCAGGGTGTTCCCGTTCTGTTCAACTTTCACGTAGGGCTTCAGGCTTTTATAGGTTTCAAGGACCAGGTCCTCCTTATCCCCCTGGCTCAGGTACACGTCAAACTGTGTCCGGACATCCAGCCGGGTAAAGGGCGTGACCGATATGTCCTCTTTCTGTATCGGACCGCTTGCCGTCACGTTCAGGGCCAGCAGGCTGCCTGTGGTCAGGATCACGGCCAACATGGCCAATCGTATGTTTCGTTTCATGTTGATCTCCTATGCTTCGCTTGTTTTGTATTTGTAGATCAGGGTTCCGCCGGCATAACAGGCTCCCGCGAACAGGAACGCGATGATCAGCCGGTAATCCCCAAGAACGTCCGCCAGCGTCAGGCCGCTGTCAACGTTGAAATTCCCGGCAAGCCCGATCAGGCCGGAAAAAATATTCGGCAGGGATACGGTGTTCCGCAGCAGTTCCTCAATGAGATAAAAGAGCAGTTCGATGATCCCCAGTACGGCGGTGCCTTTGATGAAGGCGTTATTCCTGAACACCGAGGAAAAGAAGAAGTACAGGCTTCCGAACACCAGGCACAGCTTAAGGTAGATGATCACGCCCAGCAGAGCGCCCATTAGCGCGGAGCCGGGATAGAACCCGCCTACGGTAAAGGCGGATACGACGGACGTGACCAGGGCGACAAGGATGCCCAGCCCGAGAAGCAGCACCGCTCCCGCAAAGACATGCATCAGGTAGCGGGAAGCCGTGCATGTCCAGATGTTGACAGGCTGGCACCGGTAGAACAGCTCGCAGCCCAGTTCCTTTTCTTTGGAGAGGCTGCTTTGGACGTTGATCAGCATGAAGATGAAGAAGATGAAGGCCATGAAAGCCAGGGTGCCGAAGGCGCCGACCTTGACGCCGTCCTGAATATCCTCATAGTCGAAGGCCATGTTCAGGAATCCGATCTGGATCTCTTCCCAGTGGACGATCGCCGCCGTCACGCTGACGATCAGCACGATCGCGGCGATCCCCGCGATGATCCATACCGGCATCCAGTAGGCATGTTTACGTTTGAGGTATTCGGTTTTGATTAAGGTGATAAAGTGAGACATGGTATCCTCTGCTCTAGTTCTTTTGTGTTAAGGCTACGAATATGTCCGATAGTCCGGGAACGGTCATTTTCGCCCCGGGCAGATCGATGCTTCCCTCCACCAGGGCGCGCACATGTCCAAGTCCGTTTGTAATCGTGCGGGGATGGTACGGCTCCAGAGCCTCCGCCTGATCGCGCTTGACCTCATAGATGTGCCACCGGTCCTTCAGCTCGTCCACCGCGTCGTGGAGGATGATCTTTCCCTCGTCGATAAAGATCACATCCTGCAGGATATTCTCGATCTCGGCGACCTGATGGGTCGAAATGATCACCGTTTTGGTCTCGTCGTAGAATTCGCCGAGCAGGAGATCGTAGAATTCCTTTCGGAAAACAATGTCCAGGCCCAGCGTCGGCTCGTCCAGCAGCAGAACGTCTACGTCTTTGGACAGGGTGAGCAGGAGGTATAATTTCGTTTTCATCCCCTTCGAAAGCGTTGCAACTTTCTGCTTGCAGGGAAGGTCGCTGCCGGCAAAAAGGCGTTTGGCCTTGTCCCAGTTCCAGGATGCGTTGACCGCCGCGGTAAAATTGATGGTCTGCTCCACCGTCAGGCGCGGGTCCAGACCGCTGACATCGGGGATGAACGCGACTTTACCGTAGAGGTCGTGTTTCCATTCCGTCAGGGACTTCCCGAACATCTCGATCTCGCCCTCATAGCGCAGCAGGCCCAGCATGCATTTCAGCAGGGTTGATTTTCCCGCGCCGTTCTTTCCCAGCAGGCCGACGATGCGTCCCCGGGGGATCTCCAGATCCACCCCTTTGAGGGCGGTGACGGCCTGATAATTTTTGATCAGGTTCTTAACGCTGATATAATGTTCCATCTGCATTCCTTTATTCATTACAAATAGGTTATCGTTGTCATTCCGGACGGTTTGTCCTGGGTGCCGGCAGTTCTGATCTTTCTGTCCGGATGTCCGCCGATCAGCGCACAGATCAGGGATCTTTCTTCGGGTGTCCGCTGCCAGTCGCCGATCGATGCGTTTCCGGCGCCGGAGGGCGCGGCCGCGGCATCCGTCCGGGGGACGGCGGTCCGATTCATTCTGTCTGAGCGGGTCGGGTGTTGCTTGTACATGGTTATCGTTTTCCCTTGATTTATTTGACCGCTTTCACGATCCGGATCGACAGGGAGCGCACATAGGACATGCTGTCATTGTGGCGTTTGATCAAATTGATTGTACTGAACATGGTTATCTCCTTAACCTTATTTGTTTTCGTCAAAAAGCGTTGCGATAAGTTCGCAGAGCTGATCTTTATTGATATTGAGCATTCTGGCCTGTCG
>CALMFL010000290.1 GCA_937862595.1 uncultured Fidelibacterota bacterium | reverse complement strand
GAGGCTGAAGTCGCCCATCTTGTGGAATTCGAGGTAGCGGTAGATCTCCGCCGCGCCGCCGTAGCGTTCCGCAAGCCCTTTCAGCACGCTTTCTTCCAGTTCCACCCACAGCTGCACTTTTTCCGCGCCCTCCCGCAGGAGCATGTCGCATGCCGGGGAATTGGTCGCCGGCAAAGGAAAAGCGGTATGCAGGGTCAGGCCGGAATAGGCTTTCAACAATTCAAACTGATATAGCGCGGTGACCCGGAAGGCCGTGACGCCGCTCTGAACAAGCCTGGCGATCCGCGCTTTCAGGGCGGGCAGGGCGTCTTCGGGACAAAAGGGCGGCAGGATAAAGGCTTCCCCGTTCTTCGGATCTTCCGTTACGGCCAGCGCATCGCAGCTGAACTCCCGGGGAAGATGTGCGGCATTCCGGACGGCCAGGGTATGAACGGCCGGCGTGTTCGGGACCGGGACGGCTTCGGCAGTGAATACCGGATCCGCCGCAGGGACATAGTGTTCGTTCAGCCATTGGTCAAATGCCTGCCGCAGTTTGCGGATATCGCGCTGGGAAATGAAAAAGTCGCCGTGCACTTCTGCACTGACCGTCTTGACCCCGATGCGTTCGTTGCCGGCTTTCATGAATTCCGAAACAAAGGCTCCGGCGTCCGCCGCACGGGTTTCGGCGGGCGGAAAGGCCGCCGGCATCTCCCAGGCCGGAAGGTGCGGATGATGGCGCAGCTCTGCGCGGATCGCCGCGGCGCCGACGTCGACATGCAGGTCCAGCATGGCGTCCGGAACGGGCAGCTGTTCGATCAGTCGGCCGTATTCCTTCGCCGACGCGCCGATCTTATAGACCATGCCGTCCTTCGCTACGGCTTTATCGCAGTGGATAAAGCCGCTTTCCCGCGCACCGATCCGGGTGGCGGGTCTGCCGTCCTTCGTTATTTTTGTGATCGTGACGGCGGGTCCCTCTTCCCCGCTTTTGGGCTGAACGCGGATCTTATCGCCGAGTTTGAGCGGCTGGAGGGCCTGCAGGGTGAACCCGTTCGGGCTCAGTCCGGTGACGCGTCCCGCGTGTTTGCCGGAAACGCCGAGCTTATCGGATTCAATGATATCGCCGTAGTTCGCCTTATCGTAAAATCCGGAGGACCATTTGCGTCCCAGGGCTCCGGACAGGATCGCCCGCGCTTCGGGTAAAATGGATGTAAGATCCTTTTCCTCCGCGTCCAGCATCATGCGGTAGGCCTGCACCACGGCGGCGACATAGTCCGATTTTCGCAGACGTCCCTCAATCTTCAGGGAGTGCACGCCGGCGCGTTTCAGCGCGGGAATATCTTCCAGCATGTACAGGTCGTTCATCGAAAAGAAAAAACCGTTGCCGTCCGGTGAAAAATACCGGCGGCGGCAGGGCTGTTTGCACTTCCCGCGGTTCCCGCTGTGGCCGCCCATCCAGGAGGAAAAAAGACAGACGCCGGAAAGGCTGCAGCACAGGGCGCCGTGAATAAAAACTTCGATCTCAAGTTCGGAATTCTCCCGGATCTCGCTAAGTTCCTCCATGCTGATCTGCCGCTCAAGGATGACGCGTTCGATCCCCCAGGACTTCGCCAGGGCCATGCCGGCGCTGTTGTGGATGCCCATCTGGGTGGAGGCGTGGATGGGAATGTGCGGGAAATAGCGTTTCAATAAGGCGATCACGCCGATATCCTGCACGATAACGGCATCGGGCAGCAGGCGTGTAATGCGGGACAGCATGTTCAGCGCTTCCTGCACTTCGTGTTCTTTGATGAGAGTGTTAAAGGTAAGGTAAACTTTTTTTCCGTGCTTTGCGGCATAGGCCATGAGTTTGCCGTATTCCTCAAAGCTGAAATTTTCCGTGCGTTCGCGGGCGTTGAATTTCCCCAGTCCCGCATAGACGGCATCCGCGCCGTTCTCAAAGGCAGTGATGGCGGCATTCAGGTCTCCCGCCGGAGCGAGGAGTTCGGGAGTTGTTTTCATGTGGGAATGTAATATCAATATGAAAGGATAAAAAGAATTTAATCAATTGTACGGAACAGGCATGCACCTACGCCAAGGCTACGGTGCACAGGTGCCTGTTCCGTACATTAGCATAAAATTATTTTCGACAATGAATTATTGGTTCAATCCCTTATTCTCAAGCGCTTCTTTTAATTGTTTCAGCGCTTTTTTCAGGGTCCGCCGGCAGGTGCCGATGTTCATGCGCATAAAGCCTTCCCCGCCCTCGCCGAAGGTGGCGCCGTCATTGAGCCCGAGTCCGGCTTCCCGGATGAAAAACGCCGTCAGTTCTTCCTGCGTCAATCCAAGCTTGCGGCAGTCCAGCCAGAGCAGAAAGGTGCTTTCGGGTTTCAGGACCGTGATCATCGGGATATGTTCCGAGATATAGGATACCACCAGATCGATATTCTCTTCCAGGAATTTCAGCGTGCGGTTCAGCCAGGGTTTCCCGTGCTGATAGGCGGCGATCAGGGCGGCATCCCCGAGGATATTGCCGTTGCAGATGTGAAGGGACTGAGTAATATAGCGGAATTTATCGCGGAGCGTCTGATTTTCAATAATGATCTCCGACGTCGCAAAGCCGGCGATATTGAAGGTTTTGCTGGGGGCCATGCAGGTCACGGTGATGGCGGAAAGCTCGGGACTGATCGCAGCGACGGGGATATGCCGGGCCGGAGCAAACACGATATCGGCGTGGATCTCGTCGGAGACGATGGTGATGCCATGCTCCAGGCAGATGTCGCCGAGCGCGCTCAGTTCTTCCCGTGAAAAAACACGGCCGACGGGGTTGTGGGGACTGCAGAGGATCAGCATTTTGGTTTTTGACGTGATCTTCCGCTTCAGGTCATCGAGGTCAAAAGTATACCGTCCGTCCTCGAACTTCAGCGGATTGGTCACCAGCTCCCGCCCGTGGTCCGTCACGGCCTTGAAGAAGGGCGGATAGACCGGCGGCTGAATGATGATCTCATCGCCCGGCCCGGTCAGGCTCATGACGGCGATATTGATGGCCGGCACGATGCCCGGCGTACAGGTGATCCAGTCTTTATCGATCTCCCAGCCGAAGCGTTCGTGCATCCAGGAGATGATCGATTTAAAGAAGCATTCGTTGTGGATCGAATATCCGTAAATGGGATGGTGCACCCGTTTGCGCAGGGCGCGCCGGATCACGGCAGGCGCCGGGATATCCATATCGGCGACCCAGAGCGGGATAATGTCCGTGGTCCCGAAAACCGTTCCGACGGCATCATATTTCAGGCAATCCGTGTGATAGCGATTGATCTTTCTCCGGAAAATCATACAACCCCTTAGCTGTTCATATTAAAACGTGAATATAATAAATCCGCGCCGGTTTTTAAATGGTTTTTATTCTTTGTTTTCGCTTTTTTTTAAAAAGCCATTGTTATAAATTGGGCACATGGCGAATATCTCGATCAAGCAGTTAAGCGAAAAACATATCACCGTGATCGGCGATGTGATGCTGGATGTTTTCAGCCGGGGCTCCATTTCCCGCATGTCCCCGGAAGCTCCGGTGCCCGTG
>CALMFL010000289.1 GCA_937862595.1 uncultured Fidelibacterota bacterium | reverse complement strand
CAAAAAGACATGATGATAATAACAGGAAAAAGAACAGAAGGACAGATAAGGCGATTCGTTTTTTCATTATTGATCCCGATTTATTTATTTTGACCGTATTGGAATCGTATGAAATCTAAATTTGTTCCAATGTTTAATAATACAAGAGTCAATAAGCAATATCCAGAGAAAAAAGATAATTTCCAAATCCTTCAAAATAGCCACACCATGGTGTGGCTCTACTGTTGATTGTTTTATTGTATGCCGCACGCCATGGCGTGTGGCGACCAGATAGATTACCCTTGTATCGCCCACTTCAAAAACGCCTGGATGAAGCCGTCGATATCGCCGTCCATGACGGCCTGCAGGTTGCCGGTCTCATACCCGGTGCGGGTATCCTTGACCAGGGTATAGGGCTGGAAGACGTAGGAGCGGATCTGGTTGCCCCAGCCGATGTCGGTCTTGGTCTTGTCCAGTTCGGCCTTTTCGGCCTGCTGTTTTTTCAGCTCTTCTTCGTAGAGGCGCGATTTCAGGACCTTCATGGCCGATTCTTTGTTCTTGTGCTGGGAGCGTTCGTTCTGGCAGGTCACGACGATATTGGTGGGGATGTGGGTGATCCGGATGGCGGAATCGGTCTTGTTGACATGCTGGCCGCCGGCGCCGCTGGCCCGGTAGGTGTCGATGCGCAGGTCCGCAAGGTTGATCTCGATCTCGATGTCGTCGTCGACCTCGGGATAGACGAAGACGGAGGCAAAGCTGGTCTGGCGTTTTCCCTGGGCGTTGAAGGGCGAGATGCGCACCAGGCGGTGCACGCCGATCTCGGAACGAAGGTACCCGTAGGCATAGGCGCCCTTGACCTCGATCACGGCTTCCTTGATGCCGGCCTCGTCGCCGGGCTGATAGTTCAGGACCTCGTAACCGAAACCGCGGCGTTCCATCCAGCGGGTGTACATGCGGTAGAGAATGCTCGCCCAGTCGTGCGATTCGGTGCCGCCGGCGCCGGGATGGATGACCAGGATGGCGTTGTTCTTGTCGTTTTCCCCGGAAAGGAGCTTTTCGGTCTCAATGCTCATGATCATTTCGGAAAAGCGGTCGACAAAATCCTGAAGTTCCCTGATGTCCCCGCTGTCTTCTTCCATGAGCATCCACTGCAGTTCGATATCCTCTTTCATGCCGTTCAGCTTTTTCCACCGGCTGATCTCGTATTCCAGTCCCGAGATCTCTTTGTTCACGGCCTGCGCACGCTGCTGGTCCTGCCAGAACGCGGGATCCATCGTCTCATTACGGAGCTCGGCGATCCGTTCTTCGCGGGTTTTCAGGTCAATGTAGCCGGCGATCTCCTCGAATTTATCGAGGATCGCATCGTATTGGTCTCTGATGTCCTGGACGTTCAGCATATTTATCCCCTTTAGCACAAAGAACGCTCAATGAGCGCGGTCATGGTTCAAAGCATGTAAGTATCTCAGTTGTCGTTGATATGGGCTTCGGTCTCGAGGGCGATCACCAGTTCTTCGTTCGTGGGAATGACCGCGACCTTGACCTTTGAATTTTCGGCATGGATGAAGCCTTCCCTGCCCCGGACGGTCTCGATGTTCTTCTGTTTGTCCAGGTAAAGGCCGAGGCATTCCATGTCCGAACAGACCGGTCCGCGGGTCAGGTCGGCGTTCTCGCCCACCCCGCCGGTAAAGATGATCCCGTCCACGCGGCCGAGCACGGCGGCGTAGGCGCCGATATATTTTTTGATCCGGTAGTTGTACATGTCGAAGGCCAGGCGGGCCCGGTCGTCGCCGCGGAGGATATCGTCCTCCACGTCGCGCAGGTCGCTGGATTTCTTGTAAATCCCGACGATGCCGCTTTGCTTGTTCAGCATCATGTTCATGTCGTTGATGGACATGTTCTCGTATTCGGCGATCTTCAGCACGGCGCCGCCGTCCACATCCCCGCTGCGGGTGCCCATGATCAGGCCTTCAAGGGGCGTGTAGCCCATGGAGGTGTCGACCGACTTGCCGCCCCGGACCGCGGTGACGGACGCGCCGTTCCCGATGTGGCAGGAGATCAGGTTCAGTTCTTCGACCGGCTTGCCGACCAGTTCGGCGAAGCGGCGGGTGACGTAAAAATGCGAGGTGCCGTGAAAGCCGTAGCGGCGGATCGCGTATTTTTCATAGTATTCGTAGGGAAGCGCGTACATGTAGGCGTAATCGGGCATGGTGGAATGAAAGGCGGTGTCGAAAACGCCGACCATCGGGGTCGCGGGAAGATAGGCTTTGGCCGCCCGGATGCCTTCGATATTGGCGGGATTGTGAAGGGGCGCAAGCTGAATGCACTGGTCGAGGACCTCCAGGACGTGATCGGTGATCAGAACGCTGGACTTGAAACGTTCCCCGCCGTGCACCAGTCGGTGGCCGACGGCTTCGATGTCGTCAAAGCTGGAGAGGACGCCGTGGTCTTTGTCGATCAGGAGGGACAGCATGACCTCGATGGCCTTGTGATGGTCCGGGACCACTTCATCGAAGACATATTTCGGGTCCCCGTTCTTTTCGTGCTTGACCTTGGAACGTCCGAGCCCGATGCTTTCGACCAGTCCTTTTGCGAGAAATTCCTTCTGCTTTGTGTCAATGACCTGGTATTTTACCGATGAACTTCCCGAGTTGATGATCAATACTTTCATGCGTGATTTCCTCCGTTGTCAAAAACAAGTCGAAATATAACAGATAATCTTTTGGTAAAAAACGGATATTTTGTTTTTTTATCCGGACGGGATAAGAACGTCTGACAGGATGACGGGATGAAATGCCTTGACAGGATGACAGGATTTGTCGGATAGTTAATTGACAGGATAACAGGATGTTCAGGATTGCATTAACGTCCGTCAGGGGCGAATCATCATTCGCCCGAAGAAATCCCCCACGTTGTCATCCCGACCGGAGTCCTCCGAG
>CALMFL010000288.1 GCA_937862595.1 uncultured Fidelibacterota bacterium | reverse complement strand
TGCGCGTATCTTTGAGTGGCACGGCTATGACGTCACCCGCGAATACTATTTCAACGATGCCGGAAGGCAGATGCGCATGCTCGGTCTTTCGGTGTATGCCCGCTACCGCGAATTGCTGGGCGGAGCCCTGGAAATTCCCGAAGGCGGGTACGAGGGCGAGTATATCTCGGAGATCGCGCAGCACTATATGGAGCGCTACGGAAAAGACCGAAGCGAAAAGGACCTTGACACCTTCATCGACCATGCTTCGAAGGAAATATTCGTCACCATTCAGGACAGCCTGAAACGCCTGGGCATCGTTCACGATGTGTATTACAATGAAAAGGACCTCTACAGCAGCGGGAAGATCGACAGCGTCCTGGCCGAGCTGAAGGAAAAAGGTTATACCTACGAAGAAGGCGGGGCCGTCTGGTTCAGGGCCAGCGAGTTCGGGGCCGAAAAGGACCGGGTGCTTGTCAAGAACACCGGCGAACCGACCTACCGTCTCCCGGATATCGCCTATCACCGCGAGAAGATCCTGCGCGGGTTTGACCTGATCGTCGATATCTTCGGAGCCGACCATCACGCCACCTATCCCGACGTAAAAGCCGCGCTGAGCGCCCTGGGTTACGACACCTCGTCCATCCGGGTGCTGCTGCACCAGTTCGTTACGCTGACGCAGGACGGCGAAAAGGTCAAGATGTCCACCCGAAAGGCCAACTTCGTCACGCTGGATGAACTCATCGACATTGCCGGTCCGGATGTGGTGCGCTATTTCTACATCATGCGGAACATGGATTCGCATCTCAATTTCGACATCGCCCTGGCGCAGAAGCAAACGGACGAGAACCCCGTATTCTATCTTCAGTATGCGCACGCCCGCATGTGCAACATTCTGGTCCACAGCTCCGAAAAGCACATCGATTCCTATGATGATGCGGACCTGAGCCTTTTAAGCGAACCCGAGATCATTGAACTGATCGGGATCATGACGGAATTCAGGGACGTTATGGACCTGTGCCTGACGAGCCTTGAGCCCATGTACATGACGAATTACCTGTACCGTCTGGCGACGGCCTTTCACAAATTCTATTCCGTGCACCGCGTTGTCACGGAAGATATCGCGCTCTCAAAAGCGCGCCTGCAGCTGATCGAGGCGGTCAAGATCATTCTGGCGAACGGTTTGCGGATCCTGGGGATCAGCGCACCGGAAAAAATGTAAAAAAAGGTTTATTTTATGCGATCTATCGGGATACTGTTATGTGCAATTGCCCTGGTGTTCGGCACCGGATGTGTTTCCGGCAACCGGGAATTGCTGAAAGAAACAGCGCCCCTTGCCCCCGTAGAACAGCCGCAGCCGCAGGAAGAAACGGATGAACTCTCCACGGAGATCATCGAGCTGACCGGATCGATCGAACTGGAAAGTCCCTTCGACCAGTTCCTGTCCCAGGCAAAGGTTCATTACGTCGATGCCGTGTTCGCCCGCGACGACGGCGATTCCCTGGAAGTGGAATTTCAGCTGAGCATTATTTTTGATATTCTCGCCCGGATCGAGTCCTACAACAATATGGACCAGATCCAGTATGAACAGTTTACCGGTTTCACGGACCGGATCATCCGCGAATTCGAGGAATATGCCCCGCAGATGCGCGAACTGCATGAAAAATTCACGCTGTCGGACCTTCAGGAAGCCATGCAGAGCCTGACCGACGATTATTTCGCCGATGACGGGAGCAAGGATTATATCGTTCTGGAGGACCGGGACGGGCATGTTCCGATCATCATCAACAACCGCGTGGAAACCGCCATTAAAATGTTCCAGACCAAGCGCCGCGGCGACATGCAGAGCTGGATCGTGACAAAGGCGGTTTACGAGCGCCTTTTCCGTAAAATTCTCCGCGAACACCAGGTCCCGGAAGAATTCATCTACCTGAGCATGCTGGAAAGCGAAATGAAGACCGACGCCCGGTCCTACATGAACGCGATCGGCCAGTGGCAATTCATGGACTACACGGCGAAGAGTTTCGGCCTGAAGATCGACTATTGGGTGGACGAACGGCGCGACCCGATTAAAGCCACCGAGGCGGCGGCACGGTATCTGCTCTACCTTTACGAGGAATTCAACGACTGGTATCTGGTGATGGCGGCCTTTAACGCCGGAGAGGGAAGGGTCGGACGCTCGATCGGGTACGAGCATACGCGCGATTACTGGAAAATGAAGACCCTGCCCCGCGCAACCCGCGGATATATCCCGAATATCATGGCCGTTGCGGCGATCTGCATGGAACCGGAAAAATACGGATTTGTCGATCATAAGCCCAAACCGATATGGGGAGATTTCGACACCCTGACGGTCAGGCAAAGCTACGAACTGGAAAAGATCGCCCGGGTATGCGGCATCACCTTCAACAGGCTGAAAGAGATCAATCCCGAATTGCGCAAATTGAGCACGCCCGCCTATAGCTATGTCCTGCGCCTGCCGAAGGGCAAACGATCCGTCCTGCAGCAGGAACTGCACGCCCTGGAAGTCTCTCCGAGCACCCTCGTCTACAAGGTGAAAGCCGGCGACACCGTTTCGGAGATCAGCATAAAATACGGCGTATCGGTGGAAGATATCGTCCGGGCAAACAAGCTGAAGAGCAAGTCCCAGATCTTCGTCGGACAAACCCTCAACATTCCGCAGGCCGGATCCTCCTACCTGACTGCGGGCAGCACCTACGCCGACAACGGTTCGGGTTCCTCCGTCAGCGGCAAGCCGGACCTTTCGGCTTCCCACCGGAAGATCATTTACGTGGTCAAGCCCGGAGACACCCTGGGGGATATCGCCGAACGCTACGATACGCGCGCTTCAAGGATCCGGGTATGGAACGGCCTGGTGTACGGAGAATTCATCCACCCCAACCAGAAGCTGAACATCTGGGTCCCCAAGGGAGACAGTTATCAGGCCGTCAAGCAGTATTATACGGTCAAGGCCGGCGATTCCTTTGAAAAGATCGCGCAGCGCTACAGCATTCCGGTGAACGAACTTAAGAAGCTGAACCCCAGCATCAATTATTCGAAAATTTATCCCGGCGATAAAATAAGGATTCAATAAATTTGCTTGCATAAACTTTAAAAAAAAACTATTTTACACGGCTATGAGAAAATCAGACATTATAAAAGAAATATCGGCGGCTACTGGCTTAACTCAGGTTGAGACAGAAGCGGTTATTGAGGGCTTTATCTCGATCGTCAGTGAAGCTCTGGTCCAGGGTGAAAGGGTTGACTTACGAGGTTTTGGCAACTTTATTTTAAAGACACGCAAGGCAAAGGCTGCCCGTAATATTTCTAC
>CALMFL010000287.1 GCA_937862595.1 uncultured Fidelibacterota bacterium | reverse complement strand
GTCGCTTCGTAAGTGCCGGCTTCATGGTAGGCGCGAACGAGAGAACGTATTTTCCTGCCGCCGATATCGTAGACCGCGATCTCGGCATTGCCGGACTGACCCAGATGATAACGAATATGGGTGAGCGGGTTGAAGGGATTCGGATAGTTGGCCTCCAGGAAGGAGGTCCCCGGGATCAGCGCCGCCGTCCCGACGCCCCCGCCGTCATTGACCCGGACCACGCGCCGCGGCAATTGAGCGATGCCCAGACTGTCAAGGGCGTAATATTGCGTAAACGAGGTGCCGCTGTTGCTGACCGGGAAGACCGCAAGGATATCGCCGGAAGCGCCCTCTTCAACCAGGTATATCATGAATTTCACCGCTTCAATGCCCGATCCGATGCCCGCGGCCGTTTTGGCTACGGCGATCTCGGTGATCAGGCTGTCGTTCCGGTCCCCGACCACAGCCATTGCGCCGTAGTTGATATCAAATCCGCTGATCTCGGCGGATACCCAGGAAGCGCCGTTGTATTTATAAACCTGGCCTCCTGTCCATTTGGACGAAGGGTCGCCTTCCAGGTCGATCAAGGGATAGGTGTCCGAATCCAGGCGGACAACCACATCGGCATGAAAAGGCAAAGCGCTTACGCCCCCGTCGAGGGTGGGCGGCGTCTGGGTCCCGTTCGCAGTCGCGGGGTCGGTATCAAAGGCTATATAGAGCTGATGGGACTGATAGGGCGCGTAAAGGCTGTTCCCGCTGAGCGCGAGATACATCAGCTGACCCGACCAGGTCGCATAGAGCTTGTTCTCCCCGGACTTTTCGATAAAATCGTAATTAGTGTATTCTTCCTTTTTCCCGTCGACCTGAACGGTAAAGTATCCGTGATCGCGCGGGGTTGAAACCTGCAGCAGAGGATCCAGTCCGACGGCGCTCACGCTGTTGACGCCCATGACCACGTACATGCGGTGCCGGGTCGTATCGTAATCGATAACGGCGGAGCCGTTGATATTGTTGTTCAGCGTGGTGCCGTTATACGCGAACAGGAGGGAATCCGAATTCCCGCCCAGATATCCGAAGGTGTAGCTGTCGCCCAGCGCATCGGAAAACACGTCATATCGTGCGGAACGGAGACTGTTGCTGGTAAAGGGATTGACAACCGTCAGGACATTTATTTTCCCCACATTCCAATGATGGATGGTGCTGGCGCCGCCGGCGATCAGGGAATCCGGAACAACCGCGATGACACTCCCTTCAGGATCGATCAGGTGAGCCGGCCAGGTCGTGGCGTCGGTCCCGTTGATCCAGATATCGCCTCCCGGCGATACGGGAGAAATGCCATGGCGGGCGGCACCGGCTCCCGGCAGGGGGATCAGGGAGTTCACGGCAAAGGTGTCGGCGCTGGCCGTAAATTCTACGATCTTGTCGTTCCCCATGCCGGATGCATATAAATGTACGTCCTCGCCGGATCCGATAGCCGCAAAACTGTCGCCGCAGCGCGCACCGCTCAAACCGCCGCGAAAAACGACGACGGGTTCGGCAGCGGAATTTTCATAACGGTAGATCTTGAACTTATTCGATGCGTTAATGGCCGGTACGCTCAGGTTGCCGAGATAAATGGCGCCGTCGTCATCGACGCAGACCATGTTTAAAGGATAAATACCGCCGCTGTATCCGCCTTCGGGACGCGCGAGCGTATCAAGGGTCACGCCCGTTTCCGGGTCCAACACCAGCACAAAGGCGTCGCCGCCCAAACGGCTGGCGACATAAACCTCATCGCTGACGGGA
>CALMFL010000286.1 GCA_937862595.1 uncultured Fidelibacterota bacterium | reverse complement strand
TTTTCTTTTCATTGTGCGCGCAATGGGTTCATTCTTGAATGACCCTGAAGGAAAAGGAACGAAGCAGAGCGTATGGAAGCCCTTAAAAAAAGAACATCTTATTCACAGCGGGAAGAAAAAGCGAACGTTCTGACGCACGGAGCGGGACTGCTGGCAAGCGTCCTGGCCCTGGTGTTTCTGGTCCGCCGTGCCGTTGTGTACGGGACGGCGCTTCATATTTTCAGCGCTGCCGTGTTCGGTGCCGCCATGATCCTCCTGTATACCGCATCCACCCTGTATCACGGGACCGAAGAACCTGCCCGCAGGAACCGCCTGCAGGTATTCGACCATGCCTCCATTTATATTCTGATCGCAGGATCCTACACGCCTTTCACCCTCATTACCCTTCAGGGAACGACCGGCAACGTCCTGTTCGCCATCATCTGGGGCCTTGCGGTCTGCGGCGTCGTCCTCAAACTGTTTTTTACGGGAAGGTTCGAGGTCGTCCTGACCCTCATGTACATCCTGCTGGGATGGATCATCGTGGTCGCCCTTAAGCCTCTTTTCGCCAATCTGGCGCTCGAGGGAGTGATCCTGCTTTTCGCCGGCGGCATCTCCTACACCCTGGGTGCGGTGATCTACGGGATCAAAAGGATCCGCGGGAATCACGCCATCTTTCACTTGTTGTCCTCATCGGCACGCTGTGCCATTTTCTGTCCGTCTATTTTTACGTTCTGCCTTCATAATATTTTCTGAAAAAGTCGGGCTTTCCGGAGGAATGCCTCCCGGAAGCTTATTTTCGCCGCGATCATTTTTTTATCGGCGTTCACGAAAAATATTTCCTATATTTCACAGAACTAAGCCTATATAAGTATGGAACATCGTGCCGGATGATGCGGCGTGCCGATGGTCCTGAAACATCGTTCACGGGAGTCTTATGATCAAACGTTTTTTTGGCATCTTCATGTTGTCGCTAGCCGTGCTGGCGGCTCAAACCGGCTTTTCCCTCCGCGGCGCGGTCACGGATGCCGCCACGGGGGAGGACCTGATCGGCGCGGCCGTATCGGTAAAGGATATGTCCGCGGGCACCTTCACCAATTCCTATGGATTTTACTCCATGACCCTGCCTCGCGGAAAACATGAGATCCGTTTCTCCTTTATCGGGTATGAGCCTGTCCTGATCCCGGTCGACCTGCAGGAAAACACACGGCTGGATATGGAATTGACCCCGTCCGTCATCGCGCTTTTAGGTGTCACCGTCAGCGCGGAACGCCCGGACGAAGCCCTGAGCTCGACCCGTATGAGCGTAGCAAAACTCGACATTAAGGATATTTCGGTCATGCCGGTATTGTTCGGCGAAGCGGATATCCTGAAAACCCTGCAGCTCTTGCCGGGGATCAGCAGCGCCTCGGAAGGCAGTACGGGCTTCAACGTTCGCGGCGGAGCCAACGACGAGAACCTGATCCTCCTTGATGAGGCGACCGTGTACAGTCCCTCGCATCTTCTGGGATTCGTTTCGGTGTTCAATTCGGATGTCCTGAACGACGTCATGGTTTATAAGGGCGGCATCCCCGCGTATTACGGCGGCCGCACGTCGTCGGTCATCGATGTGCAGATGAACAACGGGAACAACAAGGAGTTCGCGTTCAAGGCGGGGATCGGACTGATCTCGTCCCGCCTGACCGTCGAGGGTCCCATCATCAAAGACAAAATGTCTTTCATCATTTCAGGACGGCGCAGTTACGCAGACCTTATCCTGAAAGCGCTGAACCTGGAGCAGGTGCCGGACAACACCCAGCTGTATTTTTATGATTTCAATGCGAAGATCAACTATAAGGTCAACGACAGGAACCGCCTCTTTCTTTCGGGCTATTTCGGCGACGATGTCTTCGGATTCAAGGACGTGCTCGGGACCAGCTGGGGAAACCGTACCGGCACCGTCCGGTGGAACCATCTCTTCAGCGACAAGCTGTTTTCCAACCTTTCCCTGATCCACAGCAACTACAGTTACGGATTCAAATTGGGCGAAGACGCCTACATGAGCTCCGGCATCGTCAGCTATTCACTGAAAGAAGACCTTACCTTTTATCCGAACCTTAACAATACCGTGCGGACGGGAATTCAGATCAACGCCTTTGAATTCGAACCCGGCGAGCTGGTGACCGGCGCGGACAGCAGTTCCTTCCGTATTCTCCTGGATAAAAAATACGCCCTCGAGACCGCCCTGTACCTCTCAAACGAACACAGCTTTTCACCTCTGCTGAGCGCCGAATACGGCGTGCGGACCTCCCTCTTTACCCAGCTGGGTCCGGGCGTCGCATTCCGGTACGACGAGGACAACAACGTCATCGATTCAACGGTTTACGATGTCCATGAGATCATGCAGTATTACGGCAATCTGGAACCGCGCTTATCCCTGAACTACCGCCTGACGGACAAAGTATCCCTCAAAGCGTCCTACAACCGCATGGCCCAGAATCTGCACCTGCTTTCCAACAGCACCTCCGGGCAGGTCACGGATGTGTGGCTTTCCAGTTCCACTCTTATCAAACCCCTGGTCGTCGAGCAGGTCGCACTCGGGTATTTCCA
>CALMFL010000285.1 GCA_937862595.1 uncultured Fidelibacterota bacterium | reverse complement strand
GACAGGGCGACACGGCACTGCTTCCCGGAATTCAGCATTTTAGCCCAGACCGATAGCTCCGCATTGTCGTCGTCGGGAATACGGACGCGGGGCGTGATCAGCCACTGGTCCGAAGCACTGAAGCCATAGGCGTAGGTTCCGGTGTAGACCATGTCGTTTACGCCGTTCTCTCCGTAAAATCCCGCACCGGCGTAGATCCAGCCGGACTGATACCCTTCGAACCCGGAATAGGCGAAGCGGACGATATCGTCCGTATTGGGGCGGATCCCCAGCACCGCACCCTGCTGCTGCGTATAGTCGTATCCCGTTGCCGGGTCCAGCGCGCTCAGCAGGAACCAGCCGTTGTAAGCGCCGCCCCATCCCCAGTTCACGTGGAAATAGCTGCTGCCGCTCACGCGGTATCCGTCGAACAGAAAGGCATGGCCGCCGCCGTCACCCTGGCCGCGGTAGGGGATCGGACGGCCCTCGTCGAGCTCGGCCTTCAGCATGGCGGTCCAGGTTTCCGCCGTATAGGCGGAGGCTTCGTGCATGACCATCCCGGGTGCATAATCAAAATAACTTGTCAGGGCGAACATCATGTCTTCATAGCTGGAAGATGAGCCGTCCGGCTTCAGCTCCATCTCCACCGAAACTGCGGACTGGTACAGGATGAGCGAGACATCGCGCACCTGATCGGGCGAGGCGGTCAGAACGCCGTAGCGCGAACACAGGGAGTCGGGCATGTTGAACCAGTCGTAGAGCGTCGTGTCAAACCAGGCGCTGAGCGTGCTGTCCGTATCGATGCTGTAATAGGAGCGCCGCCCGACGCCGCGGGCGGGGTGTTCGTAATAGCGCATGAGCTGTCCCATAACGACGGCGGCACAGCCGACATAGGCCTTTTTATCCGTGTAGCCCGGAACGACGAAATAGGGGAACTGATCGTTGTAATAGGGAGCTTGATTCCAGGTCGTCCCGATCAGGGGCAGCACTTCCGCGCTCACGTCGGGTTTATGAAAAGATACTGAGCTCAGGGTGCTCCAGCCGGGGTGGGCTTCCCGTAGATCGGAGGCATGGTCGCGGATCTGGCGGGAATACGCCCGATACTGTTCGGTGAAGGCCGGATTCGTTCCGGCGGCGGGGGCATCTTCCGAGTAGGCGAGAACGGGCGGAAAGGCGTCGTCGCGCGACAGCAGAACGAAACCGCCGCCTTCAAAGGAAACAAGATAAACCTCGTCGGTAAGGGCGCGGGTTTCGGCAAGGGATTTTTGCGGGAAAAAGGCCGAAACCGCTCCGAGAGCCTCTGAAATATCGACCGGCCGGGAGAACAATATCCCGAAAACGGTCAAACATATCATGATACGCCGTTTCGTTTTCATAAACCACCTATCCTGTTTGAATAATAAGTTAATACATCCCCGGGGCGGATAAAACAACTTTGTGCAAGTCCGGGATCGCCGGCGCGATTCTGTCTTCATTCTCCGCTCCGGAAAGCGTATATTCAGGCATGTACAAAAGCATGACAAGCAAGACAGCGCTGAACCGAATCGACAGCGGCTATCTGCCCTATCACTGGGACCTGAACATCTACCGCGGCTGCGCCCACCGCTGCCGGTACTGTTATGCGCTGTATTCCCACGACTATCTGCAGGGCGGCGATTTTTTTCAGGATATCTATATCAAAGAAAACATTGCCGAATGCCTCGAGAAGAAATTGCGCAGTCCCTACTGGAAACACGAAACGATCAATCTGGGCGGCGTGACGGATAGCTATCAGCCCATCGAGGCCGTCAAAAAGATCATGCCGGACGTTTTAAGACTGCTGATAAAATACAGAACCCCGGCGTCCATCTCCACCAAGTCGAAACTGCTGCTGCGGGACAGGGCGCTTTTTGAAGAACTGGCAAGAGTCGCCGGTGCGCACGTGGCGGTCAGCGTTACAACCCTTGACGAGGCGCTGAGAAAAAAGATCGAACCCGCTTCCTCGTCAACGAAAGAGCGTTTTGAAATTCTGGAAGCGTTTAGGGGCACAAAGGTTATGACCGGCGTGCTGATGATGCCCGTCCTGCCGTTCATTACCGACACGGAAGAAAACCTGCGCGATCTTTTCCGCGCCGCGCAAGCGGCGGGAGCGGATTATGTGATCCCAGGCCTGCTGAATCTCCGGCAGCCCACCCGGGGGCATTTCCTGAATTTCATTAAAACGGAATTTCCGGAGGTGTATGAACCCTACCTGCAATATTACTCACAGGGACAAGATAAAAAACCCTACCGGGAATCCGTCTATGCGCGCATTTCAAAACTAAAAAAAGATTATCCCCTGAGCCCAAAGAAAAACCCCTTTCCCCGTCAACACGGACAACTGGAGCTATTCTGAAGACGGAGCGGAACGCGGACCGGGCGATCCCCCAAACGCCAACAAAAAGTGTTTTGAGACACCATTCTTTTGCTTATATTCAACCGAACCGATACCGAACGTTCACCATTGGAGGGAAACATGAAAAACGTATTACGTATCTTATTGGTCTGCCTGATCGTTCTGATGAGCGGAGCACAGGCGGGAGAAATCGTGAAAACAGGGATCAATGTAGGGCCCCTGCCGTCGGTCGCCTATAACTCCGACACCGGATTCCAGTACGGACTTTTGGCCAACATCTTCTTCTACGGAGACGGGTCCATTTATCCGGAATATTTCCACAACGTCTATGTGGAATGGAACCAGACCACCAAGGGCGCCGGGCTTGCGCAATTGCAGTACGACTCCGAGCACCTGATTCCCGGGATCCGTGTCACCGCGGACCTGAGCAATATCGTCCAGCAGACCTGGGGCTTTTACGGCTTCAACGGCGCTCAGTCCACCTACAACGCCGCATGGCTCGACGAAGCGGAAACCTCTTACAAAAACCGCCTGTATTACGCCATGCAGCGCAATTATTTCCGTTTCCTGGTCAATTTCCAGGGCAACATCACCGGGGACAATTTCCGCTGGCTGGCGGGCTTGGGCATCATGAACTTCAACATCGGCTCGGTCACGCAGACCCGCGCGTGGAGCGATGAGTTCACCGACACCACCACCCTGTACGACGATTTTGTCAACTGGGGCGCCATTGAGGCAAACGAAGCCGACGGCGGACTGGTCACGACCCTGAAAGCCGGCGTCGTGTACGACACACGCGATTTTGAAGCCTGCCCGATGAGCGGACTCTGGGAAGAATTCGTGATCACCGCGGCCCCCGGCTTTGTCGGGAACGAAAGCGGCTGGCTGCAGGTCGCCGCGATCCACCGTCACTATCTTACGCTTATTCCCGATAATTTATCGATCGCCTACCGGCTCGGCTACCAGGGCGTGGTCGCCGGAAAAATGCCCTTCTACATGCAGGGCATGATGACGAATTCCCGCAACGCCGTTGACGGACTTGGCGGCAGCAAGACAGTCCGCGGCATCATGCGTGCGCGCCTGGTCGGGGACGGATACGCCTACGGGAACCTTGAAGCCCGCTGGAAGATCGTCCGCTTCACGCTGGCGAACCAGAATTTCTATTTCGGGATCAACCCCTTTGTTGACGCCGGCATGGTCGTACAGCCCTATGCCTACGATCAGGATAACGTTCCGGCCGGATACCTTTCCGGCAATGCGGAAACGGTTCACATCGGCTACGGCATGGGTATCAAACTGGCAATGAACGAGAACATGATCCTTTCCGTCGATTACGGTTTCGCCGCCAGTGCGAACGACGGAAGCACCGGCCTGTACATCGGGCTGGGATACCTGTATTGATCCCGTGAAACAATAAATGACAGACAGGGCGGCGTTGAAAAACGCCGCTTTGTTTACAGGCCGTTTTCGGCTGCGTGAATATTTTTTCGGATGCTGTTGCTTCCGGTTGAAAATTATCATAATTTCAAGGTGTTATTTTAGGCAGAATGCAGCAAATGAGGCCACGCAACGTGGCGCATTTTACATTAACGGGAAATTTAAGGAGAGACGTCATGGCAAAATATCGCATTGGGTGGCTGCCCGGGGACGGTGTCGGCAATGAAGTGATGGAAGCCGCAAAGATCGTGCTGGACAAGCTAAAGCTGGACGCCGAATTCATCCCCGGCGAGATCGGCTGGGAATGCTGGAAGAAGGAAGGCGACGCTTTCCCGCAGAAAACCATCGACATGCTGAACACCGTGGATTGCGCGCTTTTCGGCGCGATCACCTCCAAACCCAAGGAAGAGGCGGAGAAGGAACTGGCGCCCGAACTTCAGGGCAAGGGCCATGTGTACTTCAGTCCGATCGTCCGCATGCGCCAGCTCTTCAACCTGCATACCAACCTTCGTCCCTGCAAGGCGTACAAGGGCAACCCGCTGAACTATAAGGACGATATCGATATCACGATCTTCCGCGAGAACACCGAAGGCATGTATGGCGGCGTGGAGTTTTTCCCCCTGCCGGAAGCGGTGTATGACGCCCTGGACAAGAACCACCCAAAAATGAAGAAATTCAAGGCCGCGGGCCTGGAAAATATTGCCCTGTCCACCCGGATCATGACCAAGCAGGGCTGTGCGCGCATTGTGACCAACGCCTTTGAATTTGCAAAAAAATACGGGAAAAAAGCCGTGACGGTCTGCGACAAACCCAATGTGCTGCGCGAAACCGGCGGCCTGATGATCCGCACCGCGCGCGAAGTGGCAAAGAACTATCCGGGCATCGAGCTCTGGGAAACCAATATCGACGCCCAGTGCATGTGGCTGGTCAAGAATCCCGCCATGTACGAAGTGATCGTTGCCGAGAACATGTTCGGCGACATTCTCAGCGACCTGGCGGCGCAGCTGGTCGGCGGACTCGGGTTCGCCTGCAGCGCGAACATCGGCGACAAGATCGCGGTCTTTGAACCCACTCACGGTTCCGCACCGAAATATTACGGCCTGTATAAGGTGAATCCCATCGCCATGATCCTGACCGTAAAAATGATGCTGGACTGGCTGGGCGAAAAAGACATGGCCGAACGCCTGGAAAACGCCGTCGCCGACGTCATTGCCGAAGGCAAGGTTCGCACCTACGACATGGGCGGCAGCAACACCTCGCTGGAAGTGGCGGAAGCGATCGCGGAAAAGTTGTGAAACGCGAGACGTGAATCGTAAGACGTGAGACGTGAGACGTGAGACGTGAGACGTGAGACGTGAGACGTGAGACGTGAAACGTAAGACGTAAGGCGTGTTGATTTTAACCCGGCTGACCGCCGGGTTTTTTATTTATGACGGGTTTTATTCACTTTATCAATGAAAAACCCTGTCACAATTAATATAATCAATAATACACGACACAAATATTAATATTACGAATAATAATTCTTGACATAATTGACAAAATGAATTATTATTGCACAAAAGGAGAAGAAAAATGATACAGGAATGGCGCGAACTGACAAAAATGACGGGGGGAAAGACCCTGAGCGTGACCCGGGTTCATATCCCGGAGGCAGGCGTGACGATCGAGGGGAACTTTCAGCTTCCTCCCATGGCGCGGCTGTCGCACGACGATCAGCTTTTTGCCGCGGTGTTCTTAAAGACGCACGGGTCGATCAAGCAGATGGAAAAATTCTTCGGGATCAGTTACCCGACGGTCAAAAACCGTTTGAACAAGATCGGGAGCCAGCTGGATATGGTCAATATTGACGTCGTCATTGAGGAGCCCGAAAAGGAGAAAGAG
>CALMFL010000284.1 GCA_937862595.1 uncultured Fidelibacterota bacterium | reverse complement strand
AGAAGACGTTTAAACGTGATTGCGCAGCTTGAGTTCATCGGGATGGGGCTGCAGGTAGTATTGCGTGCTCAGATAGGGTTCCCGGTATTTTCTGACATAGTGCTGCAGAAGAACGATGGGAACGATCAGGGGAACATAATTACGGGCGTATTTATCGATGATCTCGAGCAACTCCCGCTTTTCGTCCGCGCTCAGGGTGTTCTTGAAATAGCCCATGATATGCTGAAGGACGTTGACGTGCTTTTTGACCGTTGCGTTCAGGGAGAGCAGTTTGGTTAGCAGGGACTGGTATGCCGCAATGGCATCGGGAAGCGTCGGTTTGGCGGCGGACGCCACGATCTTTCCGGCCTCGCGCAGGAGCGCGGGGGAATGCGCCATGAAAAGGTATTTGTGCCGGGTATGGAAGCGGATCAGTTCCGGAAGCGACGCGTCGGCAGCGGCGAAGGTTCTCCAGCGGTCATAGACGAAGAGTCGTTCAATGAAATTCTCACGGATGCCGGCATCATGCAGGCGTCCTTCGTCTTCGACGGGGATATCCGGGAAGCGTTTCATGAACTCACGCGCAAAGATGCCCGAGCCGCTTTTTGAGGGGAAACCCTGGTCCGTATAGATCTTGACGCCGCGCATCCCCGAGGTCGGGGATTTGGATTTGAAGACGAATCCGCGCAGGTCCTCGGCGGACAGCAGGTCCAGCCGCTTTTTCACAAAGGTTTCCATTTTTTCCGTCAGATCGATCTTGCTGCGGACCGTCAGTAAGCGCGGCGATCCGGGATCGTCGCCGACCAGCCGCATGGATTCGCGGGGTATCGGAAGTCCGCATTCCACTTCGGGGCAGACGGGCAGCCATTCCACATAACTCCCGAGCTCGTCCCGTAAAAAACGGTCGAGCTTGTGCTGGCCGTCGTAACGGACCTCGTTGCCCAAAAGACAGGAACTGATGCCGACTTTCATATAATTGCCTGTTTTGATATGATCATTTAGGGCGAATGATTAATTGGAACCCCATTCGGGCGAATGATTATTCGCCCCTGCCCCGTGTCCTTTCGGGCGAATGATTATTCGCCCCTACGCCTCTTCTCCGCTTCCCCGTCCTTGTTCATTCCCTTGGGGGTTTATGGGCGAATTTGCTTGCATGATCAGAATATTCCCCGGAACGGCTTCGCCCCGATCAGTCCCATACGGACTGACGATCCGCTCTGTCGGGGATGTCTTCCTTTCCGATGCTTCGTTCCTCTCAGGCTTATGCAAATCTTATAAATATAGTGTTTTGTCAAGTAAAATGAAATGTTTTATACCTTATTCTCTCAGCGGAAGGCGTCCCCTAAGCATCCTGAAAATCTTATTGAAAGGCGCGTCATTTCATGTTTTAAAAATGCCAGAAAAGGGGGACGACCAGGACCGTGATGATCATGGCGATAATATTCAGGGGGATCCCCACTTTCAGATAATCGTTGAATTTGTAGCCGCCGATCCCCTGCACCAGAAGATTGGTCTGGTATCCGATCGGGGTGGCGAAACTCGCCGATGCCGCAACACAGATCGTAATGAAAAAGGGATGCGGGTTCACTCCCATCTGCTGTGCGGCGGACAGCGCGATGGGAAACATCAGGGCCGCCGCCGCATTGTTCGTGATCACTTCGGTAAAGATCGTCGTCATCAGGAAGATCCCCGCAAGGACCCCGACGGCGCCCCAGCGGGATACGATCTGGATCATCGCACCGGCGATGGCATCCGCGGCGCCGGTATTCTGGAGCGCCCGGCTGATCCCGAAGGCACAGGCGATCGTGATCAGAACATCCCAGTTGATAAAACTTGTATACTCACTCGAGGAATAGCTGCCTAACCACGCCATCGCGATGGCGGCGATCGCCGCAAAGAAGAACATGTCCGTTTTGATGACGGATTGAAAAGGAAGCTGTTGTCCGAACGCCACCCCGAGGACCATGAAGACCAGTATGCCCAATGCGATCACGGCCGCTTTGGAATTTTTCTTTCCGGGTTCCACGTTCCGGATATCCGAAACCATATAGAAATCCTGGGAGTTTTTCCACCGGCGGCTGAAATTCTTTGTGGTCAGCAGGATAAGGTTGTCTCCCGCCTTCAGTCGCAGATCCCCGATCTTGCTGTTGATGCGTTTCCCGTTCCGGTGAACGGCGACGACGACGGCGCGGTAAACGGAACGGAAATTGTATTCCTTGATCGTTTTGCCCAGTCCGGGAAATTGGGGGGAGACAACGACTTCCACCAGTTTTTTCTGTATCCGTTCCACATCCTTGCTGAAGAAAGAATCCGCATCCGATTCGAGTCCGGGGATGGTGTTCAGGTCTTCGAGCACATCCGTCCGGCCCGTAAAGAGAAGCCTGTCTCCCTCATAGACGATCTCCTCGTCGTTGACGGTCTCGAGGGAAGTGCCTTCCCGCTCGACCGCCATGAGAAAGACGCCCTTTAAATTTCTGAGCCCCGCTTCCCGGATGCTTTTTCCGGACAGGGGGCTCCCGCCGGAAATGATCATTTCCGTAAGGTATTCTTTCGGGTTTTCTTCAATGTCGTCAAGGAAATCCCGGTTTTCGGGCAAAAGGCGGTGTCCGACGGTGATCAGATACACATATCCCGCGATGGCTACGGGAATGCCGACCTTTGCCAGTTCGAACATGCTCAGGCCTTCAAAGCCGCTGTCCAGCATCAGCCCGTGAACGACCAGGTTGGTCGAGGTCCCGATCAGCGTGCAGATGCCGCCGAAGATGGTCGCGTACGAGAGGGGGATCAGGAACTTGGAGGCCGGAAGGCGCAGTTTATCGGCCCATTTTTTGATCATGGGGGCAAAAATGATCACGACCGGGGTATTGTTCAAAAAAGCCGAAAGAAAGGTGATCTGCGGCATCATGCGCAGGATCAGCCAGGGCGTCTTTTTCCCTTTTTTCGGTAATATGTTCCTGGCCAGAAGGTCCAGGGCGCCGGTCTGCGCGATCCCCGCGCTGACCAGGAAAAGGATCGCGACCGTGATCATCCCCTTGTTGGAAAATCCGGCAAGCATTTCCTTTGACGAGATGATGCCCGCCAGCATAAAAATGACAAGGACCGTGAACAGGATCAGGCCCGGACGCAGGAACTCTTTTGCAAGGGCGATGACCATTAAGACGATAATTATTATTGAGAATATTGCTACAGCTGACATCAGCACCCCGGTTTAGCTTCGTTTTTCCCTGCGCTCCGCCGTATCCTGACGGGATCTTTTTTCCAGATATTCGGCGTCGATCTCAACCGAAACGATCTTGCCCAGCTGCTCGATCGTAATGAAGAGGCGGTATTTGTTCTTCTGCTGGATCACTTTCCCTTCAACTCCCGCAAAAACGCCGCGGGTGATCCTGATCAGATCGCCCCGGGTAAAGCGGTAGCCGTCCTCCACCGTCAGGGTCTCGGGATACAGCAGAAATTTGCGGATCGCTTCGATCTCGCTTTCACGGATCTCGGCCGGTTTCGCGCCGAACTGCACAAAGCCGCCCGCTCCCTGTTCCTCAAGGATGACATATTTCATTTTCGCGGCGGTTTTTATAAAGAGATAGCCGCTGAAGAGCGGCACGTCGATGGTTTTCATCCGGTCGGACCATTTCCGGCGCTGCGAGATCAGCGGCAGGAAGACCTCGAATCTTTCGGACAGACGTTCCGCCACCGTTTTTTCATGACGGGGACGAACGCGCAGGACATACCACTTTAAATCATTATCCATAATTTATTTCATACCGGTTTTCAGTTGGGTGCCACTTCCGGCAAGTTTATCGCGGCCATGTCGGTCTGTAAAATTAATGGGGTTGCTGCAGGATGTTCGGCGTTATGATGCTCTTGTGCATCGTCACGACAAAGGCGCCGGCTTTTTGAGAGTAGATCGGCTCGGGGTTCCCGTTTTCAACGCAGGCGTCGTTCATGCGCTTAAAACCGGTACCCCAGTTGTCAACCAGCCCCAGTCCCTGAAAGATCATCGCCAGATTGCTGTTGCGAAGGATCGTCCGGTCCTCATAGAGGATGCGGCGAAGGTCCAGTTCCTGCGGAAGTTCGCCGGGACTCCATATTTCAAGCCAGTCCTCGAAAATGCGGACCTGAATATTCCCGGTATCATTGTAGTCGCGGTGCAGAATGGCATTGATCAGGGCTTCCTTCAGGGCGCTCAGCGGATAATCCCATTTCAGCTCTTCCTTGCCGTTTCGGTGCTGGATCAGGCCCTGATTGATATGGCCTTTGATAAATGTCAGGGTTTCCTCGACGGCGCGTATCAGATTGCTGTCGATGTTCTTCCGGTCAAGAAATTTCGTCACCGTATTCCCGTCGAAACGGGCAATTTTAATAACGGCATTGGCATAGAGCTGGTTCCGTTTGGCGAAGCACAGATAGGCCGCTTTGGTGATCTTTCCGTCGCGGATCTGGCGGATCTGCTGTAAAAAGTCGCTGACGTTCTTGAAGTCGCCGTCCGGCGAGAGCTCCCGGATCAAGGCCTCGTCAAACTCAATCCGGTCCAGCGGCGTTTCGACAAAGGAAGCCGTCAGATCGGTCAATCCCTGGTATGTGTTCTGTTGGTTCTTGTCTTCTTTACTCATTTCTAACCACCCATCTTTAATCATTAATTTTGTCATTAAACTATTATAATTTTTTCAAAGAAACAATGAAAAAAGCCTTCCGCATGGAATCCTTGCGACGAGCGAAACCTTTTGCTTCCCTCCTCCTCATGGACGGTCCTGTAGTTTAAACGTCAGTTAAAAAACGTCACAAACGTCATAACACCCTTTTGGGGGTAGGTGTTATGACGAAGGATAAGGAGGGAAGTATTGTTGTGCACCTTGTCAATGTCCGGGATAACCATAAGTTCCCGGAAATGGAGAATTATTTTTTACTTGTGAGATACGAAAGGAATGACGTCCTGCCGGACAGGTTCAGAAAGCCGGGGTGCCTGTGTCTTGCCGGCGTCTTCGTACTTTATTCGTTCGGCCGGATCAGCGTTCAAAGAAGGGGCTTCAGCTGTCCGTCCTTAAGTTCGTAGCTTTCCCCCGTGCGGGGACAGACGAGGTCCTTGCCCAGGATCTCCCCCACCCGGCTCACCCAGCCCTTTTGCCGGGCGGGCACGCCCGCCATCAGGGCGTAGGCGGGGACATCCTTCGTCACGACCGCGCCGGCCCCGATAAAACAGTATTCGCCCAGGGTGACCCCGCAGACGATCGTGGCGTTCGCCCCGATGGACGCGCCTTTTTTAACGCGTGTTTCCCGGTATTCCTCTTTCCGTTCAACGAAAGCGCGCGGGTTCATCACATTGGTGAACACGCAGCTTGGTCCGCAGAACACGTCATCTTCGATCACGACCGAATCGTAGACGGATACGTTGTTCTGGATCTTGACGCCATTCCCGACAACCGCTTTCGAGCCGATGTTCACATTCTGTCCGATGGAACAGCGTTCCCCGACCCTGGCGCCGGGCATGATATGGCTGAAATGCCATACTTTGGTATTTTTCCCCAGGTGCGCCCCCTCGTCGACCCGGGCGGTCTCATGAACAAAATAATCAGCCATGGATCGTTTCCTTTATCGTATCGGCAACGTAGTGAATTTCTTCGGAGCTCAGGAAAGGATGCATCGGCAGCGAGACCACCGTTTCCGAGAGGCGGTTCGATACGGGGAAATCCGTTCCCTGCCCCAGATCGGCGAAGGCTTCCTGAGAAGGAAGCGGCATGGGATAATGCACCGCGGTGGGAATATCCTTTGCGGCCAGGGCTTCACGGAGCGCATCGCGGTCCTGCGTCCTGATGGTGTATTGCGCCCAGACGCTGCGGTTATGAGCAAGCACCGTTGGAATGTCAACCACGCCTTTCAGCGCCTGAGAATAGGTCTCTGCGACACGGTTGCGTTCATCTATCTCGCGATCGAAATGCCTGAGCTTGACGCGGAGTATCGCGGCCTGGAGCGTGTCCATGCGGCCGTTCACGCCCACCATTTTATGATAATACCGTTTGACCTGACCGTGATTCCGGATCATCCGGATCTTTTCCGCAAGCACCGGGTCATCCGTGAACAGGGCGCCCCCGTCCCCGTAGCATCCCAGCGGTTTGGCGGGGAAAAAGCTGCTCGTGGCGATACGGCTCAGCGCGCAGGAACGTTTCCCCTTGTAGCTTGCCCCGAAGGACTGGGCCGCATCCTCCATGACCCACAGGCCGTGACGTGCGGCGATCGCATTGATCGCATCCATGTCCGCAGGCTGGCCGTAAAGCGAAACGGGGATGATCCCTTTCGTCCGCGGGGTGATCTTTGCCTCGATCTTCTCGGGATCCAGGTTAAAGGTGACCGGATCGACATCCGCAAAGACCGGACGGGCGCCGACGATGCTGACCATGGACGCCGTGGCGATAAAGGTAAACGCGGGACATATGACCTCGTCCCCGGACTTGATGTCCAGCGCCATCAGCGCCAGGGAGATCGCATCCGACCCCGAACTGCATGTCAGGGCGTGAGGAACGTTTGCATAGGCCGCCAGCTCACCTTCCAGCGCCTGAATGTCGGGGCCGTTGATAAACGCGGTTTCGGCGATCACCGAAGCGATCGCGGCGTCGATCTCGTGTTTGTACTCCCGGTACTGACGATGAAGATCACAGAATATCATAGACGTTTCCTTGTGTTAATAACTGAGCTTTTCCATTAAATGAATGCCTGAAAGAATGTCTTCCCGCGAGGGGAACATGTCCCATTTTTGTTCCGCGATATACCGGTACATGGCATTATGCCCTTTTCCGTAAATATGGTCCAGGGTGAAATCCATGTCCGGTTTTTCGATGCCTTCCACATCCCAGTGACTGATCGTGTTCAGGTTCGTGCCCGCCAGGCGAATAATGCCTTTTTCCGCGATGAGCGTAAACTCGGTCTCGTAGTTCTTTTTATAGGCATTGACCGTCGCGTTCAGGGACCCGACGATCCCGGACTGAAAGCGCATCACCGCCGAGACCGAATCATAGACTTCCAGTCCCCGCAGCGAGCCGCCCTGCCCTTTTCCGCTGACAAGCTCTCCGAAGAGATAATGGACCATATCGACGTAATGGCTAGCCTGGGTATACAGTATCCCGCCGTCCAGGGACTGGGTGCCGTGCCAGTCGATCTCAAAATAAGCATTGTCGCGGTTCCAGAGAACATTGCAGATGAACTGATAGAGTTTCCCGAGTTTTTGATCCTCGATCAGTTCCTTTAACATGACCACCAGCGGATTGTAGCGGTTCTGATAGACCGGCAGCAGGACCTTCCCCGCCCGGTCGGTCCGCGCAAAGAGTTCATGCGCTTCCCGCACGGTAAGGCTGATCGGTTTTTCACAGACGATATAGGCCGCATCGGTTTGCTCCGCGATCTCGGCGGCGTGCCGGGGATGGCTCCCGGAGGGCGTCAGTACCGAAACAACATCGGCGCCCCGGATCTTTTTGTAATCCGTAACATAGGGAACGCCCAGCCGGCCGGCAAGGGCTTTCGCTTTTTCTTCGACAATGTCGCACACCATTGAAATTTCAACACCCGGCGTTTCGGCGATCGCCTCGATGTGCCGTTTTGAGATGCGTCCGCAGCCGACAAGCGCGATTTTTTTCATGGGAGATTCCTCTGATTCATGTAATTTGAAAATATATTAATTCCGCCTGGAGTTCACAATCAATTATTATAATAAAGTCGATCTCCTACGCCACCAACTACGCTCTAACGAACCACGTTGGCCAAGAAGGCTTCGGAGAGCAGGCCATAAACCTATTTAAAGCCCCGAAGGGCGAATCATCATTTGCCCGGAAGAATTCCTCCAATCTGTCATCCCGACCCCCGAAGTGTCGGGGTGGAGGGATCCCATGCATTCCTGCCTT
>CALMFL010000283.1 GCA_937862595.1 uncultured Fidelibacterota bacterium | reverse complement strand
TTCCGGTAAATTCGTCATAACGTTCCCCGATCGGCAGAAAGCCCCGGGGTATGGCGGCGGTCTGAATGGCGTCGATATCGGCGGTCTGAATGTAATGCTTGTCCCAGTGATCCGGGTTTTGTGCGATCCAGCAGAGTTCGTCCGGATCGCCGATCCGGAAAGGATCCTGCGCCGATCCGCTGCCCGCAGGAGCTTTTGCCTGCGGCGGATCGTTGAGATGTTTCAAGTATGGATATCCTTCATTGCCTATTCCGTCCATATCCCAAAAATGGACAAAGTTCCATCCCGCATCCGCATAGGTGGACGGTGTTTTCATTTCCGCCGTACTGAGGCCAAGGCCTCCCGCCGAGCTGTCCAGGCCGGAAGTCTCGGTATCCCAGAAGCATCCCCAAAGGGTGCAATTTGAATATCCGTCATATCCGATCAACCCCCCGGGTTGCACGTTGCCGCTGACACTTCCCCTGGCGTAACTGTTCCGGATCGCGGAATCATTGCAGACGCCGATCAGGCCTGCCGCATACTTTTCGCCGCTGACGGATGCGCTGCTGAAAGAATTACTGATTAAACCATCATGACAGGAACCGATAAGTCCTCCAAAGTATTGGTTATACCGTATAGAGGTACCGAATTGACGAAAATATACCGTGCCGCCGCTGCTGCAATGAGAGATCATTGCGTATGAAGATTTTCCTGCAATACCTCCGACATTCTCTTCTCCGCCAACATTTCCCGAAAAACTGCTATTGCAGACGATGGTTTCACCAAATGCTGAATTTATTTCGCCGATCAGTCCGCCGACATCACTTTGTCCTTTTACGGATCCTGAAGCATGGCAGTTGCTGATCGTGCATCTGCTGTTACAGTAAGCGATCAGTGCACCAACATCATAACTGCCCCGGATGTCTGCGTTCGTAAGCGTCACGTTGCGAATGACGGCACTCTCCACATTCCCGAAGAAACCCGAATATCCCCCGGTCGTATTATTAAAATAAAGGTTACGGATCGCAAAACCGTTTCCGTTAAAAGATCCGGTAAATTTATTGTTATAGTCTTTTCCGATAGGTGTCCATCCATAGGTGCCGGTCGGCGACGCATCGATATCGCAGGTTTGGATGTAATGGTAACTTAAACGCCCCTCGGCGATCCAGTACAGATTGCCCAGCGACGAGATCTCATAGGGATTGCCGGCGCTGCCGTCGCCCGCCGAAGGGGCAATGGCTGTCTGAGCATGAAGAAAAGACGAGGAAAGCAGTAAAATAACTGAGAGCGTCAGCCCCGCTATTTTCATATTATACCTCCTGGAAATGAACGTTTTGATAAATATCCCGGACTCGGAATGCATTTTTTATATCCCGGGCTTCGATAAAGTAAAACGCCTGAATGATCCGTTTACCGCTGATGGAAACATCGTTAATTTATTCATGACAATTTAATAAGATCTTAAAGTAAAAAAAAAGAAATATTGCTTAGGGACGGTGTTTGGGAACTACGGGGATCCGGACTGTGAATTCGAGGGAAAATTAAAACAGCACGATCTTACCCGTGCTGTGTGAAACTATGTGAAGTCTTCCGATAATTATAAGTTGAGGGTTTTCCCTTCCTCATCCAGCACGCTCCGCAGGGCGCCGTCATGAACGGCCAGCCGTTTGCGTGCGCTCTCGGCGTCGATGCCCAGCAGGACCATGACGAGGGAGGTCTTGACGCTTCCGCCTGCCTGGATAAGGGTTTTCATGGCGCGGTCGTAATCGATACCGGTGCAATGCCGGATAATGCGCGCACCGCGGTCCCAGAGTTTTTTATTCGTCGTCATCAGGTCAACCATGAGGTTGCCGTACGTTTTGTTCAGCTTGATCATGGCGGTCGTGGTGATCATGTTCAGGATCAGCTTGGTCGCTGTGCCGGCCTTCATGCGGGTGGAACCGGTCACGATCTCGGGGCCGACCACGGCCTTTATCAGGATGTCGATATCTTCCGTTTTCTCAAATTCATTGCAGACGAGGAGTCCGGTCGTTGCGCCGAGCTCTTTGGCCCGTTTCAGGGCGGCATGGACATAGGCGGCCATCCCGCTGGTCGTGATGCCCAGCAGGCAGTCCTTTTCGGTGATCCCGCGTTCGTCCACGACCTTGTAGCCGGCATCGTAGTCGTCCTCGGCGCCTTCAACGGCCGTGACCAGCGCGGACAGTCCGCCGCACATGATGCCCTGGACCAGATCGTAAGGGGCGGAGTAGGTGGGGGGTATCTCGGAAGCGTCCAGCACGCCCAGTCGGCCGCTGGTGCCGGCGCCGATGTAAAAGAGATGTCCGCCGCGTTTCATGGAAGCCACAACGGCGTCAACGAATTGCCCGACCTGCGGAATGGCTTTTTCCACAACCGCCGGGACGGTTTTGTCTTCGTTGTTCATGGTAACGAGGATCTCGGCCGTGCTCATCTGGTCGATGTACTTGCTTGCCTGGTTCTGTTGTTCGGTTGCCTTGTCGCTGATCTGAGCCATGTTTTCCCTTTTTTTATCCACCAAAATCGCTTATTATTTTACTATAAAAACTGCATGTTTCCAAATGAATAAAATGAAACAAAAACATCACCTTATCATCTTTTTGACCTTTTGCCTTGCCGGCTCGCGGGCGGCCGCGGACCTGCCTGCCCGCTTCGACCTCAGGAACGACGGAGATAATAATTACATGACCACCGTCAAATCCCAGCAGGGCGGGACCTGCTGGGCGCACGGTACCATGGCCGCCATCGAAAGCAATTTGCTGCGCACGGGTACCTGGATCCGGGAGCCGGAGTTAAGCGAACCCAATCTCGCCGAATACCATCTCGACTGGTGGAACGGCTTCAATTTGTTTTATAACGAGGATCTCGGCTATCTTCCGGGAGAAGGTCTTGCCGTCCATATGGGCGGGGACTACCGTGTCGCCGCCGCCTATCTGTCCCGCGGGGACGGGGCGGTCCGGGACGAGGACGGACAGTCCTATAAAGATCCGCCGGCCCGCCGCGACAGCTCGTACCACTATTTCTATCCCCGCGATATCGAGTGGTACAGGCTTAAACGGGATCTGTCCAATATCGCGTTCATCAAGACTCAGCTGATGACCCACGGAGCCCTGGCGACCTGCATGTATGCGAGCAATCTGTTCCTGGACGATTCCACGAACGGGAGCTTTTATCAGCCGCCCTCGGACCCCAACGAGCCGAACCATTCCATTGCGATCGTCGGGTGGGACGATACGGTCCGGACCGCGGCGCCGTCCCCCGGCGCCTGGCTGTGCAAGAACAGCTGGGGTGCTTCCTGGGGAAGCGCGTGGGGCGGGAACGGCTACTTCTGGATCTCGTATGAGGACAAACATGCCGGCCGAAACCCGGAAATGGGGTGCGTCTCCTTTCAGAATGTCGAAGCGATGCGCTATGACGGGGTGTATTATCACGATTATCACGGCTGGCGCGATACGCTGGACGTCCGCGAGGCGGCTAATATCTTTATTGCCGACGCCCGGGACACCCTGACCGCAGTCAGCTTTTATACCGCAGCGGATTCGGTGAGCTATACCCTTAAAGTCTACCGCAGCCGCGGGGCGCTGAAGGACGATTCCCCGGTCCTCGTACAGAACGGTTTCATCGCCCGGACGGGATTCCATACGCGCGATCTGGAGACCCGGCCGGTGCTGATGTCGGGAGATTCATTCTTTGTCTATCTTGATCTTGACAAGGGCGGACAGGCCTATGACAGGACGTCGGTTGTGCCGGTGCTGCTTGACGTTCCGCAGGTCTATTCCATGAAGGCGGAAGGGACCACGGTCCCTTCGCGTGCGGAAAAAAATGAAAGCCTTTTCAGGTCCGGCGGCGAGTGGGTCGATCTGCAGACGGTGAATACAAGCGCAAATTTCTGCATCAAGGCGCTGGTGAAAAAAAGCCGGTACTCAAGCCAGACGCCGCCTCCGGAAAGCTCGGGACTGATCG
>CALMFL010000282.1 GCA_937862595.1 uncultured Fidelibacterota bacterium | reverse complement strand
GTTTCAAGGACCAGCTTCTGGCCCCCTTCCGGCTGGGCGCCTTCGTTATGGCGATACAGAACAACATGCCGATCGTTCCGGTCGTCCTCAAAGGCCCCCGCGAGATGATGCCGCCCGAAAGCAAGGGCTTCCGGCACAGCGACATCCGCATGGACATACTTCCGCCCGTCGATATCGCCGGCTATACCTATGAGGATCGCCATGAATTAATGGAACATTGTTACCAGCTTATGCACGATCATCTGAAAGCGATGCATCAACAACCTTAAACCCCGGAAAAAAGATGGCCCGGTATTCCCGTTTTACAGATATCATGGAAAAAAGAAATAAGGTTTTCTTTGTTCTCTTTGCGCTTGTGATGCTTTTTTCCTTTGCGGGACTGGTCCAGCTGCGCGTCAATCCCGATCTGATGATCTTTATGCCGAACAAGTCTTTATCCAAAACTTCCTTTGACGACATGAACCGGGTCTTCGAGAACGGCGATGAAGTGCTGATCATGCTGAATACCCGGCGGGACACCCTTGACGGCAAGACCACCGATATGATCGTCGCGTTAAATGACAGCCTGAGCGCGCTTTCCGGCATCTCATATATCATGGGACCGGTGATGGAGGGCGAACTGATCGATCAGCAGCTCTTTGACGAACTTTCGACCCTGAAACTGCATCAGGGAGAATGGCAGGTGTTTTTTACCCTGTATTCCGACAGCGCGATCAGCCGGAAAAGCATCGATCACATCGAAACCCTGCTCGCCGGGACGGAAATGTCCTACCATCTTACGGGCACCGCTTATCTTCAAAAACGGCTTGTGGAATATATTCTGAAGATCCTGTGCTATCTGCCCTTCATTGCGATCTTCCTGGTGATCATCGTCTTCCGTTTGCAGATGCGCTCCATGAAAGCCACCTTTATGTCGGTGCTGCCGGCGATCGTCGGCGCCGTGATCACGCTCGGCGTGGCGGGCTGGTCCGGAAAGGAGGTCTCGATCGTCACCTCGATCGCCCCGATCTTTACCCTCGTGATCGGAAGTGCGAACGGACTCCATTTCGTCTCGCATTACATGGAGGCGATCGGCAAGGGAAAAAACAAAAAAGACGCAGTTTGCACCACTCTCGATTTTGTCGGCATCCCGATGATCATTACCTCGGTCACGTCCATGGGGGGCTTCCTGTCCCTGCTGGTCATGGATATGGACGTGGTCTGGGAACTGGCGATCTTTACGTCTTCCGGTATCGCCGCCGCGGGCATCGCGACCTGGTTCGTGCTGCCGCTCCTGTTCATCAACAAGGTAAACTTTAAACCTGAAGATATCATCCCCGCCAGGATCAAGGGGGCCGGACTGAAAAAGCTCTGGGGGCTCCCGTCCCTGCTCATTCTTGCGCTGGTGGTGCTTGCCGGCACCGCCGGAGCGCCGCATGTGCGCACGGATTTCAATCAGCTCTCCATGTTCAAGAAATCCACTGACGTGGTCCAGAGCGCCCTCGCCATCACCGAAGTGCAGGGCGGAAGCATGCCGGTCTATATCTTTATCCGGCACGAAACCGACATTCTTGACCCCGCGCTGAAATCGGCGGTGCAGAGCATGTGCGACAGCCTGACCGCCTACGCCAAAGTAATTTCGCCCTATGATATAATCGATGAACTCCTGAACCAGCCCATGTTCCGGATGATGCGCTACTTTTCTCCGGAACGCACGATCCTGAGCGACCTGCTGCAGCAAAAGGACATGCCGCTGAAGCATATGATCGACCTGGACGAGCAGGCGCTGAAGATCATCGTCATTCCGCGGGAACTTACGACATCGGACCTCGTGGAGATGCGCCGCATCGTGGATTCGGTCCAGCCCGAGGGCGCGGCCATGGCGATCACGGGCATGTCGTATATCATGGAAGACCTTAATCAGAACATGATCACGAATCTGAAGAACACCCTGATCGCTTCGACCGTCGTCATGTTCATTCTTCTCTTTATCACCTTCGGCGGCGTTTTCCCCGTGCTGATCTCCCTTGTTCCCATTCTGACCACGACCTGGTTCCTCTACGGATTCCTCGGGATATCGGGACTTTCGCTGACCCTGCTTACGGCGGTCGTCTTCAGCATTTCCATCGGGATCGGGATCGATTACGCCATTCACCTTTCGTCGGTCGCACTGAAACTGGGCGATATCGAGAAAGCTTTCGATTACGCCGCGCGTCCGATCATGGCGAACGCGCTGGGGCTTGCGCTGGGCATGACGGCCCTGGTATGGACGCCCCTGAGCATTCACCTGGATGTCTCCATTATGACCTGGGTCTCGATGCTGCTCTCCATGTTCCTGAGCCTCACGCTTCTTCCGACCATGCTCCGGGGATACTTTAAATGGCGAACGAAAAAAACCACGGGGACATCATGAACAAAAAACAGACCGTTTTCCTGCTGACCCTGTGTCTCGTCCTGTTCCTGGCCTTGGTCGGCCTGGACCAGTGGAGCAAACACCGGATCCGGACAGAGCTGCCGATGGAAGACTTTTATTCCTGGGAAGATATTCCGGTCGCCGGGAACTGGCTGAGCTTCACCCATGCCGAAAACACGGGGGTGGCATTCAGCATTCCCATTCCCATGCTGAAATACGTATCCATTTTCGCCCTGCTCTTCATCCTGTATTTTTTCTACCGCATTCTAAAGGAAAATCCCGGACACATCATAAATTATTTTGCCTTCACCCTGATCTTTTCGGGCGCGATCGGGAACTTCATCGATCGTTTCACCCGCGACCGGGTCACCGATTTCATCAAGGTGGATTTCGGGTTCTGGCCCTTCAATCCCTTCGCGATCTTCAATGTCGCCGATTCCTGCATCACGGTCGGCGTCGCCTTATACCTGATCTTCACCCTGGCGGAAGAGATCAGGATCAAACGGGGTCTGAAAGAAAACCATTCAGAAAACGCATGATGAACGAGCTCCTTATGACCGAGACCGATGGGTTCGACACCTATTGCATTGCCGTGCGTGCGGCGCAAAAACCCACGCGTATCGACACCTTTATCACCGAATCGGTAAAAGACATTTCCCGGAACAAGGTCCAGGAGCTTCTTGAACGCGGACTGATCGCGGTCAACCGGGAAACCGTCACCAAGGCCGCATACAAGGTTGCGCCCAAAGACATGATCGTCGTACGCATCCCGCGTTTCGTTCCCCTGGCGGTCGAACCGGAGAACATCCCCCTGGATGTGATCTATGAGGACGACGACCTGATCGTGATCAATAAGCCGCCCGGACTGGTCGTGCATCCCGCCGTGGGGAACCGCACCGGCACCCTGGTCAATGCGCTGGCGCACCGCTGCACCTCCCTTTCGAATATCGGCGGGGACTATCGTCCCGGCATCGTTCACCGCCTGGACAAGGAAACCTCGGGCGCCATCATTGCGGCCAAAAACAACAATTCGCACAACAAAATGTCCCGCAAATTCGAATACCGCCATATCGAGAAATTCTATACCGCCATCGTATGGGGGACGTTTTCCGAAAGATCGGGCGTTACGACACGCTATATCGGACGGCATAAGAACGACCGTCAGAAATACGCCGCGTACAAGGACGAGCGCTTCGGCAAGCCGGCTGAAACCCGTTACGAAGTGCTGGAATCCTTCGATTTTATCAGTCTTGTCCGGGTTCAGATCATGACGGGGCGGACCCATCAGATCCGGGTGCACATGAGCGATCTGGGGCATCCGGTCTTCGGGGATATCGTTTACGGCGGGCGCACCCAGAAGCTGGGGAGCCTTTCTCCCCGCCAGCGCTCCGCGGCCATTCATCTCCTCGACCTGATCGACCGGCAGGCGCTGCATTGTTCCGAGATGCGCTTTGAGCACCCCGTGACCCGCCAGCCGATGCGCGTGATTGCGCCGCTTCCGGAAGATATGGAGCGGCTTTTGTCCTATCTCAGAGCTCCGCACCCCGCCGCTCCGGAAGACTAACCCCGCGAGGGAACAGCATGACCTTCATCAACGCCATCGAGGATTATCTCAAATACATGCGCTCGGTACGTTCGTACTCGGAACATACTCTGGATGCCTACCGCCGGGATATGGCGCAGTTCTATGCCTTTTGCTGCGAGTATTTCGGGCGGGACGAGGTGGCGATGAAGGATGTCGACAAGGTCTCGATCCGGCATTTCCTCGGCATGCTGACCGAGAACAGGTATGCCGCACGTTCCGCCGCGCGCAAACTGGCGGCCCTGAAATCCTTTTTTAAATATGCCCTGAAACGAAAATGGATAGAAAAGAACCCCGCTTACGCCATCAAGTCCCCCCGGATCCCCCGGAACCTCCCGACCGTGCTGAGCAAGGAACAGACCGCGCGGCTTTTTGACGAGCTCGACGCGACGGACTTCATTACCGCACGCGATGCGGCCATGATCGAACTTTTTTACGGAAGCGGGATCCGCCTGAGCGAACTGATGAACCTGCGGCTCAAGGATATCCAGTTCAACAACATGCTGCTCACGGTCCTCGGGAAAGGCAACAAGCAGCGCGTCCTGCCCCTGGGGGATTCCGGCCGAAAAGCCCTCGAAACCTACCTTCGTTTTTACGAAACGGAGTTCGGGCGTCCCGGAAGAGAAGATCCGCTCTTCCTGTCGCGCCTGGGCAACAAGATATCGACCCGTAACGTACGCCTCAGGATCGAAAAATACCTCCGGACCGTTTCGGACGGCGCCAGGAAGAACAGTCCGCACGTCCTGCGTCACAGTTTCGCGACCCACCTGCTGGACGCCGGCGCGGACCTCGAATCGGTGCGGATGATGCTGGGGCATGAAAGCCTTTCAACAACCCAGGTCTACACCCATGTGCGGACCGATCGCCTGAAGAGCGCCTACGACAAGGCGCATCCCCGGGCGGACAAGAAGAAAAATGACCATTAAGTTTTTCATTTTAAAAAAATATTGTTGTATATTTTTTCATGGTCAATTAAAAAGAGAACAAAAAGGAGAACGCTATGAAGATCTTAATCACGGCAAGGCATTTTACTATCTCCGAAGAAACCCGCAAATACGTGGAAAATGAGATCCAGCGTATGCTGAAGGTCTTTGATCGCATCACGTCCGCTCAGGTCGTGCTGGAACGCATCAAAGATTACGAGTATATGACAGAGATCGTCGTCAACGCGCCGCTTAAAACCCTTACCATACATGAAAAAGATGAAGAACTGACCAAGAGCGTCGATATCGCGGTCGAAAAAATGGTACGGCAATTACAAAAATACAAAGGACAATTCAAAACAAAACATGAAAAAGCTAACGATCAAAGACCTTATTCGGGAGACGAAGAGTAAATTACAGCTTGTCCAGATCAATCCCGAGGTCGGGGATGAAACGCCCGTCACCTCGTCGGCCCTGAACATTCCGGGCCTGGAGCTGACCGGGTTCTGGGAGGATTTCCCGAAACACAAGCTACAGGTCTTCAGCAAGAAGGAGATGCAGTTCGTCTCCACGCTTTCTCCAAGCGCCATGGAGAGCATTTTCCGAAAAATGTACTCCTATAAGGTCCCCGGCGTGATCTTTGTGGACATTCCGGAGATCCAGCCCATCATTATCGAACTGGCGACGGAAATGGGCGTTCCCCTGCTTCAGACGGAGATCAATATCATGCAGTTCCTGCAGGATATCGGCACCTATCTTTACATCAAGTTCGCTCCCACCACCACAATCCACGGCGGACTGGTGGACATATACGGCGTCGGCATTCTGCTGACCGGGAAAAGCGGCATCGGGAAAAGCGAGATCGCGCTGGACATCGTGGAGCGCGGCCACCGGCTCGTCGCCGACGATGTCGTGAACATCCAGCGCACCGCGAAGAACGTGCTTATCGGGAAACCGGAAGAACTGCTTCAGGATACCATCGAAGTCCGCGGCCTGGGGATCGTCAATATCCGCAAGATCTTCGGCGCCCGGGCCGTGCGTGTCCAGAAACGCGTCGAACTGATGATCGAACTCCTGCACTGGGACCCCAACCAGGATTATGAACGCTTCGGATTGAACGAGGAGTTCACAACGATCCTGGGGGTCGATATCCCGCATATCCGCCTCCCCATCAATCCCGGAAAAAACATTTCCGTGATCGTGGAAACCATTGCCCTGACCTATCTCCTGAAACTGTACGGCGAAGATCCGGCAAAGGAAATGCAGGAAAAGCTCCTGAAACAGCTCAAGAAAAAATCCATCAACCTGAATGACGAGATCATTGAGGGGGATACGGAGTAGCAGAGATGCAGCATGCTGCATCTCTGCATTTTTTTCATCTATCCCGGAATGATCATAATTGTGGAATATCGCCTTCCGGCAGGGGCCCCAGATCGGATGCGGCGATATTGTCAAGGACTTGCTTTTCCGTTTTTGCGCCCGGAATGGCGACATGGGTTGCCGGATGGGTAATGCAGAAACGCAGGGCAAGCTGCGCCTTTGTCTGACCGGGATATTTTTCATACAGCGGGTCCATCTTTTCAAGCTGGTCCAGATAGGCCTGCAGTTTTTCCGGCGACAGGTTCATGCTTCGGTGGTCTTCGCTGTCGAAACGGGTGTTCTTGTCGAACTTCCCGGTCAAAAAGCCGAAAAGGAGAGGGATCCTTACGATCACGCCGATCCCGTACTCCAGGGTTTTTTTGAACAATACCTCTTCCGCGTCCCGTTCCAGCAGATTATAGCGGACCTGGACCACGTCCAGCAGATCGCGGTGCTCATCCAGAAGGAAGGCCTGCGATTTTTCGCCGAAGGACTGGACGCTCCAGCCGGCGTGCTTGATCTTGCCGTCCTTCTTGAGTTTTTCCAGCGCCCGCCAGGGTTCGTCCCGGCGGAGCTTTTCGGTGTCGGGACTGTGCAGTTGCAGAATATCCAGCGCATCCGTGTTCAGGCGCTTCAGGCTTTTTTCCGCAGCCGAAATGATATAGTCGTACCCGGCATTCTGGCGGATCGTGCCGTAGCCGGCGTCGTCTTCCTTCGTGGCGTTGTAAAAATCGTTCCCGGCCTTGGTGGCCACGACGATCTTGTCCTTGACCCCGAGCTCCTCCAGCACCTCCCGGATCAGACTCTCGGAATGGCCGAACCCGTAGACATCGGCGGTATCAATGAAGGTCACGCCGTTCTCGACGGCTTTCCGAAGCGCGGTCTTAGAAACCTCGTCGTCGGTCTTCCCCCAGTTCATGCCCCCGATGGCCCAGGCCCCGAACCCGATGGTTGAGACGACAGGACCGCGCGCTCCCAGTTGTGTATAGTTCATGATCTCTCCTTTCATTGCCGGCCGGCAGGCCGATGTGTCTTATGCGTGATTTCCGAACCATTCCAGGATCAACTCCAGGCGTTTAACGCGGCGGTCCGGCCTTCCTCCGCGGCTGAGCCCGTGCGACGATTCGGGAAAACGCACCAGCTTGACGTCCCTGCCCATATAACGCAGCGGCGCGTACAGACGCTCCGCCTGTTCCATGGGACAGCGCAGGTCGTTCTCGGAATGAATGAACATCAGCGGGGTCTCGATCCGGTTGATATAGGTGAGCGGCGACCAGCGCGCATAATTTTCGGGCTTTTCCCACGGCGTTCCCTTGAACTCGCCGACCAGGTCCCAGCCGATATCGGAGGTCCCGAAAAAGGTGCCGAGATCGCTGATGGAGCGCTGGGTCACGGCGGCGCGAAAGCGTTTCGTCTGCGTGACGACCCAGTTGGTCATATAGCCCCCGTAACTGCCGCCGGTAACGTAAAGGCGGTCCGGATCAATGTACGGGCGCTCCGCAAGGGCGTCGACAACGGCCATCAGGTCATCGAAGGCCGGCTGGCCCCACTTGCCCGTAATGGCGTCCGCAAAGGCTTTTCCGAAGCCCTGCGAACCGCGGGGATTGGAATAGGCCACGACGTAGCCCTGCGCGGCAAAGGTATGCATTTCGTGGAACCAGGTGTATCCGTACTGCGTGCGGGGACCGCCGTGTATATTGAGGATCAGGGGATAGGTCTTCGTTTTGTCGAAGTCCGGAGGCAGCTGCACAAAGGCCTGGATGTCCGCCTCCTTCGTTTTTACGGTAAGGACCTCGGGTATCGTAAAATCGAGCTTCTCCAGGTATTTGTCGTTCGCAAAGCTCATCCTGACAAGATGCTTTTCTTCGCCCAGTTCCAGGCACCAGATCTCATCGGGGCGTTCCAGCTGCGCCAGATGGATGGCGATGTGCCGGGCATCCGCGGACGCGCTGTACGAGATCACGCATTCGGGTCCCTCCAGCACCGGTTCGAGGCTTTTCGTCTCAAGGTCCAGGGAATACAGGGGATTGCCGCCCGCGGTCGAGATCGTGAAGAGCAGGGCCTTGTCCGAGATCACCGGGGACTGGGAGACAAAGGACGGCGTGATATCCCCCAGCGTCAGCATCTCGGTCGTGCGGTCCAGGGATCCGCTCAGGTTCGTGATCTTTCCACTCGTCAGATCGATCGCGTGCAGATCCATATTGTCGGCGCCCCAGCTGTAATTCGGATTGAAATGTCCGTTGAAATAGAGGGTCCTGTCATCCGGCGAAAAACGCAGGAACCCCACGGGACCGGCCGGTTTTGTCAGCTTCGACACCTGAAGGTCGTCGACCTTCAGCAGAAAAATATCCTCTTCTTCCAGATGCATGTCGGGGAACGCATGGTCCACGGTCGTGTAGGCGATCGTCCCGCTGTCCGAGGACCAGGCGAAGCGAGCGATGTCGAAGGGACAGTCCGTGATCTTTTTCAGGCTTCCGCCGGACGCGCGCATCACATAGATCTGCGCGGCTTCTTCATCGTAGAAGCCATGACCGTCCATGCGGTAAAGCAGGCTCGTGATCTCCCGGCACACGGGTTCTTTCTTTTTGTCCTTTTCGAAGGGGATGCTTTCCCGGGTCTTTGCGAACAGGAGCGCCAGCTGTTTTCCGTCGGGTGAGAATTGCATGTTCCTGATTTCTCCCCGGGGAAGTTCGGTCAGTTCTTTGGATTCCCCGCCGTACATGCTGATGCTGCGGAGGGACGGCGTGCCGTCCTTGATCCGCACAAAGGCCAGATACCGTCCGTTGGGATTGATTCGCGGCATCATGTCGAGGTGTTTCCCTTCGGCCGTAAAAGCGGTGTCGATCTTGCTGGGCACGTGAATGCTCTGCAGGTTGGAATAATAGCAGAGATCTTTTTTATCCGCTTGTTTTTTTACATAGATGATCCGGTCCCCCTTGGGGGTGATCTGCGGGTCCGATACGAAGGCCAGACGGTAAATATCGTCCGCTTGAACTGTTTTCTTCATTTTATCTCCTTTTATGCGCGTAAATGAGTGATCAGGATCTGAGCGCCGATCAGGATCAGGATGATCCCGCCCGCGATCTCGACCTTTCGTCCGAGGATCTTCTTCAATCCGTGCCCGGCCTTGACGCCCGTCATCGAGAACAGCAGCGTAACGCCCGCAATGATCAGGGAAGGCATGAGGATCTTCACCTCAAGCAGGGCGAAACTCAGTCCGACGGCCAGGGCGTCGATGCTGGTCGCCACGGAAAGCAGCAACAGCCGCTTCACGTTGATCGCCCCGGGATCCACCACCTCGCAGGAATCGCTCCCGGCGAAGGCCTCCCAGATCATTTTCACGCCGATGGCAGCGAGAAGTCCGAAGGCGACATAATGATCAAACGCCTGGATATGGGCCGAAAAGGCGCTGCCGGCAAGCCAGCCCAGCAAGGTCATGGCCCCCTGGAAAAAGGCGAAGGCCCCGGCGACCCACAGCATGACCTTCAGGCTGAATTTTTGCAGGCCGCAGCCGTAACAGATCGAGACCGCAAAGGCGTCCATCGCCAGGCCGACCGCAATTCCGAGCAGGGTGAAAAGTGAAAGCATGGGCTCCCTTGTTGATGTTCACGTGGAATTTAAGGGAATAAATGCTAATTGACAATTGAGAAAGGACAATTGACGATTTTTGACATCTGTCCCCGGCGTACCGAAAACAAAAGTAAATCATATGCTTGTTATCATCCCGATTTATTTTTATTCTTTTATATGGACAAGTCCGACATTCAAATCGCAAAAAATCTTCTGGGCCGGGAGGGCGCTGTCTTTGTCATCGTCAAAAACGGCAAAGTTCTTTTTACATCTTCAAAGAAAGGCATTCAGCCTTTTTTCGATGCACTGGAGCAGTATCCCCGCGAGATTTTTGCCGGCTGCAGCATCGCCGACCGCGTGGTTGGAAAAGCGGCGCTCATGCTGGCGGCCTATATTAAAGCCAAGGAAGTCTATACTCCTCTTGCAAGCCAGCATGCCATTGACGCATCTTTCAACCTCAACCTTAACCTGATGTTTGATAAAAGCACCGCGTTCATCATAAACCGCACGCAGGACGGCATGTGCCCGATGGAAGAAGCGGTGCTAAACGTCAACGATCGGGAAAAAGCTTTTACGGTCTTATCGGAAAAATTGAACTCCTTACGATCAACCTAAGGGCGCGATGCATCGCGTCTTTGAAAGCGGCATAGGGCATACCGACTAATTTGACATTTAACGGGGAATAAAATGAAATACAGAGATTTTGGTAAAACAGGAAAAAAATTATCCGCACTGGGCATGGGCTGTATGCGTTTGCCCGTCCTCGACGGCGACATGAACCGCATCGATGAAGCGAAGGCGATCGCTCTGATCCGCCAGGCCATCGACGGCGGCGTCAACTATGTCGATACCGCCTGGGGCTATCACGGCGGGAACAGCGAGCCCCTGGTCGCGCGGGCCCTGCGGGACGGCTATCGCGAAAAGGTTCACCTGGCGACAAAGCTCCCCTGCTACCTCGTGCGCTCGCGCGGCGACATGGACACCTTCCTGAACAGTCAGCTCGAAAAACTGGGGACGGACCATATCGATTTCTATCTGCTGCACGCCCTGAACCGGGACAGCTGGAAGGTCGTTCGCGAGAACGGGGTCGCCGACTTCATCGAACGCGCCAAAGCGGACGGCAGGATCCGCCACATCGGATTTTCCTTTCATGACGACTATCCCGTTTTTGAGGAGATCCTGCTGTTCTACCCCTGGGATTTCTGCCAGATCCACTATAATTTCATCGACGAGACCTATCAGGCCGGGGTCAAAGGGCTCCGGCTGGCTTCATCCCTCGGCATGGGCGTGGTGATCATGGAGCCCCTGCGCGGCGGCGGACTGACCCATAACATCCCCGAAAACATCCGGGACGCCTGGAACGAGCTGCAGCCGCGGCGCAGTCCGGCGGACTGGGCCCTAAGCTGGCTCTGGGACCAGCCGGAAGTCGGGATCGTGCTCAGCGGCATGACGGAACCGGCTCACGTGACCGAGAACCTTCAGATCGCGGACCGGTCCGGCATCGGCACGCTGGACCCTGCGACAAAAGCGCACATGAAAAAGATCCGGGACCTCTACCATGACCGCATCGTGATCAATTGCACCGGATGCGGCTACTGCATGCCCTGTCCGCACGACGTGGATATTCCGGGCTCATTCCAGTACCTGAACCTCGGGTCCATGATCAACAACTGGGATGAGGGCAAACGCCTGTATAAGCTTCTGGTCGCGTCCAAGGGAAAACAGGCCTCGCTCTGCATCGCCTGCGGCGAATGCCTTGAAAAATGCCCTCAGCATCTGCCCATTCCGGAAACAATGGAACTCATTGTTGAAAAATTCGGCTGTTGACAAGAGCGCGTGTTTATTGAACGTGTTATGCTCCGTTTGCCGGAATAAAACAAGAAAGGATGCGCGATGAAAAAGAACATTAAAAACAATGTGTGGTGGGTCGGGAAGGTGGACTGGGACCTTCGCAAATTCCATGGCGACGATTATTCCACCCATAAGGGTTCCACCTATAACGCCTATCTGATCCGGGAAGAAAAAACCGTCCTGATCGATACCGTTTGGGAACCCTATGCTGCGGAATTTGTAGAAAATCTCGCTATGGCGACCGACCTGAAGAAGATCGATTATATTGTCGTTAATCACGGAGAGGTCGACCACAGCGGCGCCCTGCCGGAACTGATGAAGCATATTCCCGATACGCCGATATACTGCACGGCGCACGCGGTGAAATCCCTGAAAGGGCAATACCATCAGGACTGGGATTTTCACGTCGTCGACACCGGGGACAAGCTGGATCTCGGCAACGGCAAGGAACTGATCTTTGTCAAAATGTCCATGCTGCACTGGCCGGACAGCATGGCGTCCTACCTGAGCGGAGACAATATCCTCTTCAGCAATGACGCCTTCGGGCAGCATTATGCCACGGACAAGCTTTATAACGATCTCGTAGATCAATGTGAACTTTTCGAAGAATGCATCAAATATTATGCAAACATCCTGACGCCCTTCAGCAAGATCCTGAGACGTAAACTCGACGAAGTTTTATCGCTGAACCTGCCCATCGACATGATCGCAACGAGCCACGGCGTGATCTGGCGCGACGATCCCGGGCAGATCATTCGGAAGTACGCCGAATGGGCAAACGATTACCGGGAGAACCAGATAACGGTCCTGTACGATACCATGTGGAACGGCACGAAAACACTGGCGGAAAAGATCGCCGAGGGCATCCGCTCAGCCGACCCCGACGTGACGGTAAAAATTTACCCTCTTGCCCATACCGACCATAATGACGTGATCACCGAAGTATTCAAATCCAAAATGGTCGTGATCGGTTCTCCGACGATCGCCAACAGCGTTCTGCATCCGGTCGCCGGTTTTATTCACATGATGAAAGGACTCAAGTTCAGGAATAAAAAAGCCGCCACCTTCGGATGCTACGGCTGGAGCGGGGAATCCCCCAAAGTCCTGAAAGACATGATGGAAGACGCCGGCTTCGACCTGATGGACGAGGGCTTGAAGAATCTCTGGAATCCCGACCGGGAGGCGCAGAAGCGCGCCATGGACTATGGCGTGGAAATTGCAAAAGCGAGTCTGTGATCAAAAGAGATTTTTTCGGCGATTATCTGTTGTCTGTGAGATACCGCTTTTTTATTTCTCAATGATCGTAAACCAAAACAGCGTTCATTAAAGCCGGGCTTGAATTATTTCTCGATGTGACTTGTAAAAACAATAGCTTAAGTAAAATTTTCTAATCCCAAACATCCTCTTGTACCTATGTTTTACAATAGTTTAAATCATATTGTCAGATAGCCGATAATTTTATATTTATTACTTGCAAAATATCCAAATTATCCATATATATCCTAAATTTTAATTCATAAATTTAGGAAAAACATGAAAACTAAAATTCCTACTCTCCTTGCACTGACGCTTGCACTGCTGACATCGCTCTCTGCAGAGATCCTCAAACAACAAAGTTTTGAAAGCGACCCTTCTGATACCTGGGAATATCCTTTAAGTCCTGCCACATACTACAATGGGCCCAATATTTGGAG
>CALMFL010000281.1 GCA_937862595.1 uncultured Fidelibacterota bacterium | reverse complement strand
TTAATGGGATAAGAACATGAACCTTGCACACTATATCGACCATACCCTGCTTAAACCGCAGGCCACCGGGGCCGACCTGGACACCCTCTGCTCAGAAGCCCTTGAATGGGGCTTCGCCGCCGTCTGCGTCAATCCCGTGAATGTCCGCCATTGCGCCGAAAAACTGAAGGGATCCAAGGTCCGGATCGCCGCCGTCGCGGGGTTTCCTCTCGGGGCCTCCCTGCCGGAGATCAAGGCCGCCGAAACGGCCCGGGCGGTCGCTGACGGCGCGGACGAGATCGATATGGTCATTAACATCGGAGCCCTGAAAGAAGGGCGGCTCGACGCCGTCCGGGAAGACGTCCGCGCGGTGGTGCTCGCCGCCGCCGGAAAGACCGTCAAGGTCATTATCGAGACCTGTCTGCTGAGCGAAAGCGAAAAGATCAGCGCCTGTGAACTTTCCCGGGACGCCGGCGCGCATTTTGTAAAAACCTCCACCGGTTTCAGCACCGGCGGTGCGACCGTGGAAGACGTTGCCCTGATGAAAAAAACGGTGGGCGGCCTCCTGCAGGTCAAAGCCTCCGGCGGCGTGCGCTCCTACGAGGATGCCCTGGCCATGATCAAAGCGGGCGCCACCCGCATCGGAACTTCCTCGGGCGTGGCTATTTTAAAGGGGGAAAAAGCCGGGGACGAATACTGATTTCCTGTTGGATTATCTGCCCGCATTTCCTATATTCCTCCGTCAAAAAGCAGCCGTGGCGGAATTGGCAGACGCACCAGACTTAGGATCTGGCGCCCTCAGGGTGTGGGAGTTCGACTCTCCCCGGCTGTACGAAAAAAAACAGAGTGACACATTCGCCATGAATAAACCGTCCCTTCCCAAGTCCGTCTTCTTTACCGCACTCAGCCTGTTGATCCTGTTCACCTTTTCCTGCAAGGGGAAAGCCGTCGACGGCGTAAGCGAAGCGACGCGCAGCGGCTATTGGCCGAACATGGCGCGCCTCGCGGATCATTATCGGGAGATCGGGGACGTGACCGGCGTCACAGATCTGGATACCGCGATCCTGATCGACGGGAACGACAACAAGCTTTTCCTCGTCCACGCGCCGGCGGGTGAACTCAAGATCCTGAAAACCTATGACATTTCCACTTCGAAATACGGCTACGGCGCCGAACGGGGCAGCAACAAAACACCCTGGGGCGTCCACCGGATCGACGGGAAATACGGCGCCGGACAACCCCCCGGCATGAGTTTTTACGACCGCCGGCCGACCGGGGAGATCGCAACGATCTACACCGATACGACCAATGTCGAGATCGACCCCGTGACCAGCCGCATCATCTGGCTGAACGGACTCGAGGATGTCAACAGCACGTCCTACTGGCGTTTCGTCTACATTCACGGCACCCATGAGGAAGGCCTGCTGGGGACCCCCCAGTCCAAAGGCTGCATCCGCATGGGAAACCGGGAGGTCATTGAATTGTTCGGACTGGTCTCAACGGGGACCTATGTCAACATCATCCGTCCCGTATCGGACACCTTAAGGGAGAAAGAATGAAAAAGATCTGCGTTGTCGGAACGGGATATGTCGGACTGGTCACGGCGGCCGGACTGGCGGATTTCGGTAATTCCGTGATCGGCGTCGATATCGACAAGGAAAAGATCCGCATCCTGCAGGAAGGCGGCATACCGATCTACGAACCCGGACTGCTGGAAGTGGTCCAACGCAATGTCAGGGCAGGGCGGCTTACCTTCACCACCGACATCGACTCGGCGATCAAAAGTTCCCGGGTCGTTTTTTCCGCCGTCGGCACCCCGCCGGGAGAAGGCGGTGAGGCGGATCTCCGGGCGGTCTGGATCGTTGCGGCTACCTTTGCAAAAAACCTGAACGATTACAAGGTCTTCATCAATAAATCGACCGTACCGGTCGGCACCGGGAAAAAGACCCGCGAACTGATCCTGAAAGAATCGGGAGGGTCGGATACCTTTGACGTCGTTTCCAACCCGGAATTCCTGCGCGAAGGCTCCGCGGTGGGCGATTTCCTCAATCCGGACCGCGTGGTCGTGGGCAGCCGGAGCAAAAAAGCGCAGACGATCATGAAAGACGTGTATCATGCCCTGATCACGCGCAACGTGCCCTACGTCGAAACGAACATTGAAAGCGCCGAGATCATCAAATACGCCTCCAACGCCTTTCTGGCCGTCAAGATCACCTTCATCAACGAGATCGCGAACCTCTGCGATATCGTCGGCGGCGACGTGAACGAAGTGGCGAAAGCCATGGGAATGGACGGCCGTATTTCACCCAAATTCCTCCATGCCGGTCCCGGATTCGGCGGCAGCTGTTTCCCGAAAGACACGATGGCGCTTGTTGAGATCTTCAAAGAGAACGGCATTAAAAGCCGCGTGGTGGAAGCCGCCATCGAAGCCAACGAATTGCAGAAGCAAGGCGTGGTCAGCAAGCTGAAATCCGTCATGCCCGACCTGAAAGGCAAGACCGTTGCGATCCTTGGACTGGCCTTCAAGCCCAATACCGATGACACGCGCTTCTCCCCTACCAAGGTCGTCATCCCGCTCCTTGAAAAGGAAGGCGCCGAACTGCAGGTCTATGACCCCGTCGCCATGCAGGATTTCAAGCGCGATTTCCCTCATCTCAATTACAAGAACAATGCCTATGAGGCGATTGACGGCGCCGATGCGCTGATCCTCATGACGGAGTGGAACGAATTCCGGAGCCTGGACCTCAAGCGCGTCCGGTCGCTCCTGAAATCCCCCGTGTTCATCGATACGCGCAACATCTACGATCCGCGCGATATGAAAGAAAAAGGCTTTATTTTCGTGTGCACGGGCCGAACCCGCTGCGCGCTTTAGGCGAAGGATGAAAGTAGTTAAAACAAACATTCCCGACGTCATCCTGCTCCGGCCGGAGGTCTACGAAGACCCCCGGGGCATTTTTATGGAGACCTACCGGGAAGCGGCTTTCCGGGAACAGGGCATCCTGCCGGTCTTCGTCCAGGACAATCTTGTCCATTCCCGCCGCAAGGTCTTCCGCGGACTGCATTTCCAGCTTCCCCCCTTCGCGCAGGCGAAACTGATCACCCTGATATCCGGAGAGATCCTCGATATCGCCCTGGACCTGCGCAGGGATTCAAAAACCTTCCTTCAGCAGGTGCAGATCACCCTGTCGGCGAAAGATCACGACCAGCTCTATATCCCCGCGGGATTCGCGCACGGATACTGGGTCCTTTCCTCCGAAGCGCTGATCGCCTACAAGGTGTCGGTCCCCTACGCGCCCGATCATCAGGCCGGCATCCGCTGGGACGACCCGCAGCTCGGTCTCGGAGAGATCGTTCGCGAGCCCCTTCTTTCCGCTCAGGACAGGAAGCTTCCGTCCCTGAATGAAATATTATCGAATGACAGATTTTAATATTGGACGATGTCCGGTTTTTTTATAATATCGGTGTTTATTTCACAACAATCAGGAGAAGGATATCATGCTGTTTCTGGATAAGTTGAAAACGAAGGACACGCAATTCTGTGTGATCGGACTGGGTTATGTCGGACTGCCTTTAGCGGTCGAGGTCGCCAAGGTCGGCATTCACGTCACCGGGGTTGAAGTCGATCCCGAAAAGGTCAAAAAGATCAATGCGGGCATCAACTATATCGGCGATGTCAAAGATAATGAACTGAAAGCCGTGGTCGACAAGGGTCTTCTGACGGCAACGCTCGATTTCAGCGTGATCCGAAACATGGATGTGGTCAGCATCTGCGTGCCGACCCCTCTCAACAAGCTTAAGGACCCCGATATGTCCTTTATCTCATCCGCACTGGAGGAGATCGAGGAATATGTTCATAAGGACCTGGTCGTGATCCTGGAATCGACCACCTATCCCGGCACCACCCGCGAATACATGCTGCCCCGCCTTGAGGCCGGCGGCCTGGTGTGCGGAAAAGATTTCTATCTTGCCTTTTCCCCCGAACGCGTCGATCCCGGCAACCCGGTGTATCTGACCAAGAACACCCCGAAGGTTCTGGGCGGCGTGACGCCCGCCTGTACCGAACACGCCCGGGCGATCTACGATCAGATCTTCGACATGATCGTTCCCGTCAGCTCCGCCGAAGCGGCCGAAATGGCCAAACTGCTTGAGAACACCTACCGGATGATCAACATCGGACTGGTAAACGAACTTGCCATCATGTGCGACCGCCTGGGTGTGGACGTGTGGGAAGTGATCGATGCCGCGGCGACAAAGCCCTTCGGTTTCATGAAATTCTATCCGGGTCCCGGCCTGGGCGGCCATTGCATCCCGATCGACCCTCATTATCTCAGCTGGAAAATGAAAACGCTTAATTACAGGACAAAATTCATCGACCTGGCCGCGGAGGTCAACACCGCCATGCCCGAATACGTCGTCCAGACCCTGATGGAGGGAATGAACATGCACGGCAAGGCCCTGAAGGATTCCAATATCATGGTCCTCGGCATGGCCTACAAGAACGATATCGATGATCTGCGCGAGTCCCCGGCCTTCGACGTATACAAGCTCCTGGAACAGCGCGGCGCCACGGTCTGCTATCATGACCCCTACTGCCCGAAATTTGCATGGAACGACGACTATGTCGAATCCCTGCCGCTGACGAAGGACCTGCTGAAAAGCATGGATGCCGTCGTGATCACGACCGCGCATAAAAGCCTTGACTATCAATTCGTCGTCGACCATTCCAATCTTGTGATCGACAGCCGGAATGCAACGAAGGGACTTCTGCGCACCCAGGGCAAGGTCCTGCGCATGGGCGGCGGAAGCCAGCTGGAAGATTAAACGTAATATCTGTACGGAGACAGCCCCGCTCCCAAACGCGGGGCTTTTTTGTTCATGAGCAACGCATTGGCCCTCTATGTCCATATCCCCTTCTGCCGACGCAAGTGCAGCTACTGCGACTTTTACAGTCTTGCGCATGCGGAGGAACTTCACGTCCCCTATGCCGCTGCCTTAAAGGCCGAGATAGCGGCGCAAGCCGGGCTTTGGGGAAAGGATCACCGGGTGGAAACGGTCTACTTCGGCGGCGGAACGCCCAATCTTCTGCCGACGGCAGCGCTTGATTCCCTTATGGATCTCATATCCGCCCGTTTCCCGTTTTCGGAAGACCCCGAGATCAGCATCGAGATCAATCCCGAATTCTCACATGACCGCGGCTCTCTGGCCGAACTTCGCGGGATCGGGTTCAACCGGCTTTCGATCGGCGTGCAATCGCTGAACGACCGGGAACTGAAGCTGCTCGGACGCCTGCATACGGCGGAAACGGCGCTAAGCTGCCTGAGGCATGCCCGGGAACTGTTCGACAACATGTCCGCCGATATCATCTACGCCGTGCCGGAACAGACGCCGGCATCCCTGCTGAGAACGCTCGGGGGGATCCTGGAGTCGCGCCCGGAACATCTTTCCGCCTACAGCCTGACCGTCGAAGCGGGAACGCCCCTGGACCTCAGCGTGAAGAACGGGCAACTGCAGCTGTCCGGGGATGATGCCGACCGTGATCATTTCCTCTTCGTTCGCGATCATCTGCTGGGCGCCGGATACGAACAGTATGAGATCTCCAATTATGCCCGCCCTCCCTTCCGGAGCCGTCATAATTCCGCCTACTGGAGCGGTCAGGATTATCTGGGGGTCGGCCCTTCGGCCCACTCGAAACTGGGCGATGTGCGGTATGATTATCCGGCGGACATTCATGCATTTCTTGATCCCGCCTCCCGACGCTTCCGGGAGCTGGAAACCGTCAGCGATGCCGACACCCTCATCACGGCCCTGCGCACCTCCGAAGGCCTGGCGCGCAAACGGGTCAGTCCGGAAACCTGGCATAACATCCTGGAATACACCAGGCTTCACCCCGAATGGTTCATCGCCGCCCGGGACACCATCCGCTGCAGCACGGAAGGCTGGCTGTTCCTGGACAGTATCCTGGTGGATCTGATCTAGCTGTTCCAAAAATATTTTTCAGTCACATGACGATCATGTCGTTACGAGCGCTTCCCCGTAATCGAACAAAGCCGCCGTATCGCCGGTATGCCAGAACAAGAGGGTCTCGTTCTTCCATTTCCCTTTGCGGATGCAGTCGATGGTGGCACCCAGTGCCCGGCCGGTGTAAACGGGACCGACAAAAAGGCCTTCGGTCTGCGCAAGCAGGCGGACGGCGTTCCGTTCATTGTCCCCCACAACGGCATAGCCTTCTCCGAGATAGCCGTATTCCAGTTCAAAATCATCCGGGCTGAGTGAAATATCCAGGCCGAGCAGCGCGGCGGCCCGGTTGGCCAGATCCGCCAGTTCGGGAGGAAAGGCCTCTTCCCCGGTCGCGACCCGGTCGATGCTGATCCCCGTGATCCTGCCCTTAAAACCCGTCATTTTCGCGCCCAGCACCATCCCGGCCAGGGTGGCGCCCGAACTGCTTGCCACGATCATGCGGTCGCAGTCGATGGACATCAGCTCGAGCTGGCGGACCGCTTCGGGCATCGCCATGACATAACCCACGGTGCCCAGGGCATTCGATCCGCCAAGCGGGATCACGTACGGCTTTCTGCCCCGGCTGCGCAAGTCCTCCGCAAGGGCCAGCATCTGCCCGTCGCGTTCCGAGCGGTGCTCCGCATAATGCACGGTCGCGCCCGCCAGCAGGTCCAGCAGGAGGTTCCCGTTGAAGGTTTCGGGTTCTTTTCCGGAAAGCACGACGTGGCACGCCAGGTTCAGTTTTTTGCAGGCGGCAATGGTCTGCGTGCAGTGGTTGGATTGCAGGCCGCCGGTCGTGATGACGGTGTCGGCGCCCTGTTTCAGCACGTCGTACATGAGATATTCGAGCTTGCGCGATTTATTTCCGCCTGCCGCCAGACCGGTAAGGTCGTCCCGCTTGATATAAAGCTTCCCTGAAAATTCCAGGGAGCGCGCAAGGTTCGGCATCCCGTGCAGGGGCGTCGGCAGTTGCGCGAGCGTGATTTTCGGCAGGTAGTTCATTTATTCCTCTTCAAGCAGATCGTATTTGAGGTCCTTCCCCTTTTCCATCGCCGAGATCCCCTCTTTCATCCAGCGCGGCATGGGGGCGTCCATCAGGTAATGGTCAAAGAATTGCTTCATGCGGATCGTCAGGTCCATGCGGTTGCCCCAGCTGGACTCGTTGAGGTTGTGCGAATCGCCGTTATAGACCAGCATCCATGCGGGTTTCTGAAGGCGTCGCATGGCGACCATCATTTCGATGCCCTGGGTCCACGGAACCGCGCCGTCGTCATCGTTGTGCATCATCAGCAGGGGCGTCTCCACCTTGTCCGCAAAGAAGACCGGCGAATTTTCGACATAAAGGTCAAAACTGTCCCATAAGGTGCCGCCGATACGGCTTTGGCCGACTTCGTACTGCATCATGCGGCTCAGGCCCGAATACCAGCGGATCCCGCCGTAGGCGCTGGTCATATTGCTGACCGGAGCGCCGGCCATGGCGGCCGCAAAACGGTCGGTCTGGGTAACAAAGTAGGCCGTCTGATAGCCGCCCCAGCTCTGGCCCTGGATCCCGATGCGTTCTCCGTTGATGAAGGGATATTTTTCCAGCAGCATGTCCACGCCGGTCATCACGCAATCCAGGCCCGATTTGCCGGGATGTCCGGGCTTGTAGACGATATCGGGCACAAAAACAATGTATCCGTTGCTCGGGTACATGCTCTTGTTGATCGTGGAATAACTCGGGGACGGCATGAAATACTGATGCAGGTAATCGGAATATTTCTCATAGTAGTAGATGATCATCGGGTGTTTTGCCGACCTGTCAAGATCATCGGGAATGTAGAGCATGCCCTGCAGTTCCGCTCCGTCGGAATTTTTCCATTCCACCAGTTCGACGCTTGCCCAGCGGAATTCGGATTGCTGAGGGTTCAGCGAAGACAGTTTCGTCATTTTCTCAAAGCCGATATCCGAGACCCAGAGGTCGGGATACTCGCGGTAATTCCCTCTGCGCCAGATCAGGATGTCCGCATCTTTGGCTTTATCAAGCTTGGTGTACTGATGATCGGTGTAGATCAGCATGTCGGGATCGGATCCTTCGTACATGTTGACCGTGGCATATCCGGCTGCTTTCGTTTTTTTGTTGAAGGCGCTCAGCAGGATCGGTTTTATGGGAACGTAATCGAGTTTTGCATCCGGTTTTTCATAGCGGAATACGATATTCGTGGCGCGGCCCTCTCCGCGGGTGACATTTAACGGCGCTTTCTCGCCGCTCAGGTCGAATTTCCAGATATCATACTTATCGTAGATAAAGGCATAGCGGTCGTTCAGCCCCCAATCCATGAACCCGTAGGGTTGCGGAACGGCGGGATGGTCGTCATCCTCATCATAGAAGGCCACTTCCAGTCCCTTCGTCAGCACGCGGGAGGTTTCGGCTTCAATATCGTAGACGTACCAGTTGCTGTCCGCATGTTCATACCACAGCAGGTACTTGCCCTGCGGGGACAGCGCGGGCGCAAAGCCTTTTTTCTCGAGAACAAGCTTCTTTTCGCCCGTTTCGGCCTTGATCAGATAATAATCTTTATAGTCGAGTTCTTCCCAGGAAATGAGCCGGCGGTAAGGCAGATTGCTTTCTCCCAGGATAAGGGATTCGTCGCGGTCCCGGCTGAGCTTGATATCCGGAACGGTCTCATCGGCCAGCTGCACGACCTTCCGGCTCCCGACCTTCACCATGGCCTGGTAATTCCGGTTCTTCTCGCGCCCCAGTTCCTTGACCTGCTGTGTCTGCAGCAGCGGATCCGTCCAGGACCAGAGATCCATCGCGACCTTTTCGTTTTTCAGGAGCGTGTCTTCCGGTTCTGTAACGGGAAGCGGCGCGGTCCCGAAGAACAGGCGCTTTCCGCTTGCTGAAAAGACCGGCTGGCGGATATTGCTGACGCCCCACCCTTCGGGAATGCCGGAGGCATCCCGGGTAATATAGGGAGATGCCGCGGACCGGCCTTTTTTCCAGTAATACACGTCGAATACTTTTTCCTTGGTCGTATCGGCAGAGAACAGGAAGGCCAGCTGTTCGCCCTTTTCGTCAAAATTGAAAGCCTTCGCCTCGCCCGCCGTCTCCAGGATCACCCTGACCGAGGCGGTCCGGGCATCAATGACCGACACGCGAACGGAATCGGTCTTCAGTTTTGTCAGCGCGACAATGCGCGAGCCGTCCTTGCTGGTGTTGTAGGAACTTGCGTATTCGACCCTGACCGTGTCCTGTGCCAGGGGGTTCCAGACCCAGAGGGGCGTGCCTTCTTCGCGGACTTTCGGTTTTTTCACTTTCTTTTTCGTTTCTTTTTCCGCCGGCTTAACAATTTTCCTGTTGGTATCGATCGCGGTGGTATCCGCCAGCAGGGTGGAATCGCTGACCGCCGAGCTGTCTTTTTTAGCCGTTGTGTCGGGTGCCGGAGGAAGCGGTTTCTCAAGCAGCAGCGTGATCCACGGACTGCCTTCGCCGCTCATGCTGTAGGATTTCACCCGGGGGATCAGCAGAAGGGTATCCATTTCCAAAACGTAGACGCACAGGGAGTCTTTGGGCATTTTATCGGCTTTTACCTTGCTGATCTTCGCCTTCCGCTCTGTCTCGAAACGGGGTGAGCGCATGAAAACGAGAAAATCGATATCCGGGGAAAAGGATATCTTTGAAGCCCGTTCAAAATCATGTTTTTTGCCTGTTTCGATCTCGTGCAGGGTCAGAAAACCGTCGCCGCGGTTCGGGACCGTACGGTAGAACACCCATTTCCCGTTGTCGGAAATGACGCGTTCGGCCAGCCGCTGCCATGCGGCGTAATCGTCCGGGGTCAGGGCTCTCGTGCCCTGCGCCGCAACCTGTTCGGTCGTGTCCCCTGCCGGGGCGATGCTCACCGTTACCGGCGGCAGTTCTTTCCGGCCGCAGGAAACAAGTATAAGGATCATGGTCATGAATACTGCAAGCTTCTTCAATTTTCTCTCCCTTTCGGGTTAGGATTTATCTGTTTCGTTGAAATAATGTTCTTTCAGGAAGGGGTAAGCGTAAAAGGTCCCGCTTTTGCAACTGATCACCCCGCCGCATTCGCATTCGCCGCACATGCCGATCCCGCACATCGTGTTGGTCTCGAGGGAAGCATAGCAATACTCGGGGGGACATCCCTTTTCCACGGCAAGCTCCAGGGCTTTGCGCATCAGGATATCCGGGCCGATGGCGTAGACCGTGCAGTTTTCCCTTTCGATCTCATCCAGTTTGGCGGCCATGGCGTCCAGGACGCGTCCGGGTTTCCCGTCATCGGGGACGACGGTGAACTGTGCGTAAGGTTCGATCAGGTCCCGGTACGCTTCTTCCTCGCGGGTGATCACCCCGTGAAAGACCGATACGATCCGTCCGACCAGGGTCAGGTCTTCCACCAGTTTCGGGACCAGCGCCAGGCCCGTACCGCCGCTGAGGATCAGGACGTTGGACATGGTGTTCGAGGGCGCTTCGTTCCCGTAGACGCCCCGGACGTACAGCGTATCGCCGGGCTGTTTTTCGAACAGGGCGTGGGTAAATTCGCCTCTGCCGCTTCTTTTGTCATGCTCCCGTTTGCGCACGATGAAACGCAGGGGCGAGGACGAGACGATCCCGAAGGGCTTTTCCCCGACGCCCGGTATCCAGATGAACATGTACTGGCTGGCCTTGAAGAGGACCGGGTCTCCCGCCAGGGTCAGCGTCATGAGCGTTTCGGAAAGCCGGGTCGCTTCCGTGATCGTATAAGCTTTATATTTGGCAAGGTTTTTGACGCTAAGACGGGCGACCGCCGAGTCGGTCTGGTTTTCGGTATCAAAGGCAAGCGCTTCGAAATACTCGGCGTATTTTTCATCCTTGATGCGGGCGATGGCGGAACCGACGCCCACAACGTTCGCCCCGGCGCGGCGCATGGCACGCACCTGGGATCCGCGGCTGACGCCGCCCATCCCGATGATGGGGATGTCCGGACCGACCGCCTGCCGTATCTCACCGATCTTTCGGACGGCGATCTCGAAAATGTGTTCGCCGCTGCGTCCGCCTTTGTGCCCGTTCGGGTTATAGAGCAGCAGTTCCCCGCTGAGCGGTTCCGCGTAGGGATCCGGGCCGGCGGTATTGATGGCCGCCAGGCCGTCCGCGCCGGCGTCGACCGCCGCTTTGGCGATGGCGCCGATATCCTCGACGTTGGGCGTAAGTTTCGGGAACAGCAGGGACTCCGTGACGGGACGGATCGCCTCCATGTAGGACTTGACAAGATCGGCATTCATTCCGATGGATGCGCCGTAACCCGGTTTCGCGTGCGGGCAGGAAAAATTCAGCTCGATGATGTCGGCAACATCTTCAAATTTCTTTACAAGCGTGATAAAATCTTCGGGAGTATTTGCCGATACCGATACGTTCAGCAACGCCCGCAGGGGTTTCGTCCTGCGGAGTTCCTTAAGTTCCCGGTAGCCGGCGTGCATGCCGGGATTGCGCAGACCCACGGCATTCACATAGGAACCGGGGGCCACTTCGCCGACGATGGGTTCGCGGTTTCCCGGGTTCGCTTTGACCTGAAAACTTTTGGTCGTGATCATGGCAATTCCCGGCACCTCGTCGTCCACCCTGCGGATCAGGTTCGGCTTTGTGGTCCAGACCCCCGAAACGGTGGCGAATTTCAGGCTGCCGCTCAGCAGATATTCCAGGATCTCATTCTTTGTTTTCATAGCTTCCTTATGATATTCCGGGTTTTAAGATAACACATTTCAAGCTGAAATATAAGCGAAAAATGCCTGCCGGCAAACGGCGGCGCAACGCGGTCAGTATTTCCTTTTTTCATTTTTATTTTCGGCGTATATTATTTTTTCAAAAGCCATACGTGAAAGGACTCACAATGAAATTACTCGGCAATCTGATCTGGCTGATCTTCGGCGGACTGGTGACAGCGCTGGAATACCTTGCCGCGAGCATGGTGCTGATGGCAACGATCGTGGGGATCCCCTTCGGGATCCAGACGCTCAAGCTCGCCATGATCACGCTGATGCCCTTCAGTTTCACGGTAAAGGAAAAGAAAACTCCCGGAGGATTCCTGAATCTGGTCATGAACGTGATCTGGATCCTCGTCGGAGGGATCTGGATCTTTCTGACCCATGTGCTGTTCGGCTTGCTGCTCGCGGTCACGATCATCGGCATTCCCTTCGCAAAACAGCATTTCAAGCTGGCGGTTATCGCGCTGACCCCCTTCGGCAAAGAACTGATCGATAAAAAATAAGGGGCGCAGGCCCGTTCAGGGGGACTCATGATCCGCTGGGCATTCAATGAAAAAGAACAGGTCCTGGAAGCCGTATTTTCCGGAACGGTCAGCCATCACGATATTATTGATTGTATGGATAAGATCAATAAAAACAATGATTATCCTCGTGTACTCAACATTCTGATCGATGCGCGGAACGCGATGTTCAACTTTAGCCCGGATGAGGTCAAGACGGTCGCAACCGCCAATTTCAGGATGGCGCCCTCCTACCGGCGCATCCGGAATGCCATCGTGATCGACGACCCCAGGGAAACCGCCTTTACCATGCTGTACCAGAATGCCAGCAAAAGCAGGAATTACGAAGTAAAGATATTTACGCTCAAAGAAAATGCCCTGGACTGGCTGAAAAGCTGACAGGCAGGGCGGAAACGTTCCGATAGCTTTTATTAACCATCATTGGATCGACCTGCCCGGCACCTTTGCTCCGCCGGATGCCGTGCTTCATGTTCATATAAAACTTTTAAATCCGAATTGAAATTGTCAGGCGATCGTGCAATCTCCGATCAGGGCTTCCAGCTCATCGGCGCAGACCGATTCCCAGTTCTCGGGAATATGGCCCGATTTTTTCCAGGGATGCGTGATGCCGCTGGAGGAGTTGATGCGCGCCAGCCGGGTATCGTATTTTGCCTTTTTCAGGACGCTCATCACCTGCTTTGCGGAACCGCCCTGGGACCCGATGCCCGGAATGAGCAGGGGGATGTTGTGCGGAGCATAAAGTTCGGCAAGGACCTTCAGTTCATGAACGGAGGTCGCCCCGACGACAGCGCCGGTCCCGGGATACTTCACCGACCATTCGATGATCTTTTTTCCGACGGCCAGATAGAGGGGTTTGCCGTCCTGAAGGATCAGGTCCTGAAAATCTTTTCCTCCCGGATTGGAGGTCCGGTTCAGGATATAGGTCCCCTGCCCTTTCGCCGTATATTCCAGAAAGGGCGAAATGGAATCGCCGCCCATATAGGGAGATATCGTGACGGCATCCACCACCCAGCGTTCAAAACCTTCTTTGGCGTAATTTTTCGAGGACGTGGTGATGTCCCCGCGCTTATAATCCAGGATAATGGGCGCATGGGGGAAATATTCCCGACAGAGCTTGATCGTTTTGGACAGGGCGTG
>CALMFL010000280.1 GCA_937862595.1 uncultured Fidelibacterota bacterium | reverse complement strand
GATTTTATGTCATGAGATTGAATTATATGATCAAAATTACGGGAATTACCACCTTCAGTCCAATAATAGTGATATCCCACTAACAAGTTAATTAAACTATCTCTTACAACAGTAGGATTGATAGGTACATTCATGTGCGCCATTAAAGTGGATGACATTCCTGTAAGCATTCCTGACCTTTCCCCCATTTTTCAAACAGTCTGATGTGTTAGTATAAATTGCCTCCCCGCATAAAAAAGGGTTTAGGTCTGCCCCGTTTATGCGTATATTTGCCTTGAAGGTCACTATTTTAAGGAGCTTATGAATACGTTGAAATTCCTCACATGCGATCAGGTCCGCGGCATCGTTGCCGCTTACGGGTCTCCCCTTTATGTCTACAGCGAAGCGGTCCTGCGGAGGTCCGCGCAGACCGCCCTTGCTTTCCCGAACGCTTACGGACTGACGGTCCGCTATGCGATCAAGGCGAACTCCACGGGAGCCATCTTGTCCCTTTTCAACAGCATGGGGATCCACTTCGACGCCAGTTCCTCCTATGAGGTCCACCGTCTGCTCCTGAACGGAATCCATCCCTCCCGCATTCAGCTGACCGCGCAGGAACTGGCTCCCGATCTGAAAGAACTGGTGGAACGCGGCATCTTGTTCAATGCCTGCTCCCTGCATCAGCTTGAGACCTACGGGAAATATCTTCCGGGCCGGGACGTCAGCATTCGCATCAATCCCGGTATCGGAAGCGGGCACTCCAACCGAACGAATGTCGGCGGGCCCTCCTCCAGCTTCGGCATCTGGATCGATCACCTTAAGGACGTGACAGCCCTTGCAGACACATACCGGCTCCGTATCACCAAACTGCATTCCCATATCGGCTCCGGGTCGGATCCCCGGGTCTGGAAAAAGGTCGTGGGCATGAACCTGGATGCCGTCCGGGCGCTTCCGGATGTCACGGTCCTGAACATGGGCGGGGGATTCAAGATCGGACGCATGCCCGAAGAGCACACCACCGACCTGAGGGTCATCGGCGACAGCGTAAAGCCCTTGTTCGAACAATTTTTTGCCGAGACCGGAAGAAAGATCGCGCTGGAGATCGAGCCCGGTACCTGGCTGGCCGCCGCAGGCGGTGCGCTGATCACCGCCATTGACGACAAAGTGGATACCGGAAAAGAAGGGTATATCTTCCTGAAAACCGATACCGGCATGAGCGATTTCCTCCGTCCTACCCTCTACGGCGCACGGCATATGATCCGCCATGTGCCCCGGACAGGCGAGCCCTCTGCAGATCGCGAATCGGTCGTTATCGTCGGCCACGCCTGCGAAAGCGGCGATATCCTGACCCCCGTTCCCGGCGATTCGGAAGGCGTAGACACCATTACCCTTCCAAAGGCCGCTATCGGCGACTATCTGGTGATCGAAGACGCCGGCGCTTACTGCGCTTCGATGTGCGCGGTGAACTATAATTCCTTTCCTCAGGCAGCCGAGGTCATGCTCCGGGAAAACGGCGAAACCACCCTTATCCGCAAGCGGCAAACCCTGGAGCAAATGCTGCAGAATGAGATATGAGTTATGAGATATGAGATATGAGATATGAGTTATGAGATATGAGATATGAGATATGAGATATGAGATATGAGATATGAGAT
>CALMFL010000279.1 GCA_937862595.1 uncultured Fidelibacterota bacterium | reverse complement strand
ATTGACCCCAAAAATATCGTCAGCGTTTCCGTCATGCCGTGCTCGGCGAAAAAATATGAAGCCAACCGCCTGGAGATGAATGACAGCGGTCTTCAGGATATCGATTATGTCTGCACGACGCGGGAACTGGGCCATATGATCCGTCAGTCCGGCATGAATTTCAAAGAACTGCCGAACGGCAAATTCGATCCCTTTATGGGCGAATCCACCGGCGCCGCCGTGATCTTCGGAGCCACGGGAGGCGTGATGGAAGCGGCCCTGCGTACCGCCTATGAAATCGTCACCGGTCGGGAAGTCCCCTTCGACGGTCTGAACATTACCCCTGTCCGCGGCATGGAAGGCATTCGCGACGCCAAGATCAAACTTGAGAACGTGCTCCCGGAATGGAGCTTCCTCGAAGGGATCGAACTTCGCGTGGCCGTCGCCCACGGCCTGACCAATGCCACGAAGATCATGGAAGACGTGTCGATAGGGGAATCGCCCTATCATTTCATCGAGATCATGGCATGTCCCGGCGGATGTATCGGCGGCGGCGGCCAGCCCATCCCGACCAATGAGGAGATCCGGAAAAAACGCGCACAGGCGATCTATACGGAAGATGAAAAAATGAAGATCCGGAAATCGCACGAGAACCCGGAAGTCATTCAGCTGTATAAGGAATTCCTCGGGGCTCCGCTGGGAGAGGTGTCGCATCATTTGCTTCACACGAAATATACACGCCGCGAACGCGTATAATTCACGAAGATACAGAGAGAAAAAGGCCGGAATTTCCGGCCTTTTTACGTTTATTAAAATCTTGTGCGTTTAGGTCAAAAGAACATCGGTCTGATTTCTCATCTCCGACATTTTACTCTATCATCGCCATGACAAGATCGCCCAGGTTCGTTCCGGTCGGGCCGGTCACGATCCCTGTCCCGCAGCGCCGGTGAAACGCTGCGGAATCGTGCCGGACAAGATAAGGTTCCGGCGGCAGCCCGAGGGAAAGCGCTAATCCGTATGTTCCGGAATCCACGGCCGCGCCGGCGGCTTCTCCGGTCCCGTCGATCCCGTCCGACCCCGCGGCAAGCCGGCACTTTCCGGGCAGATCTTTCAAAAGGATCGCCGCCGCCAGTGCGAGTTCCTGCGAACGGCCGCCCTCTCCGGGATCCTCGCTGAGGGTTACGGTCGTTTCGCCCCCGAACAGCAGGCATGCGGGTTTCGGACCCCGGTAATTCCGGATCATGGCGGCGATCATCCCCGCACAGTCCCGGGCTTCCCCGTACAGGCTTTCCGGATAACTGAGGGTGTGAACGCCTTCCGCTTCAAGATGCTTCTCCGCCGCGCCCAGAAATTCCATATTGCTTCCGATCAGATAGTGAGGGACGCTTGCGGCCGTCCGCGGCGGTGCATTGGTCCGGAGCAGATACAGAAGATGCTCCGGAAGCCGCCGGTCCAGCGCGTAGTCCCGGATCAGCCCTTCAATGTCCATCGCATGGGGATCAAGGGGGGTAAAAGGGCCCGAAGCGATCACGGAAAGATCGTTCCCCATGACGTCGGACAAGACGAAGACATGGCAGTTTGCCTTGCAGCGGGCCGCGAGGCGGCCGGCTTTTACCTGAGAAAGCCTTGCACGAAGAAAATTTATCTCACGGATCGGGAGTCCGGCGCTTAAAAAGACATGCGTGGCCGTCTGAATGTCTTCGATCGTCAGTCCCTCCGCCGGGACTTCGAAGAGGGAAGAAGAGCCGCCGGACAGCAGGTAGAGCAGGACGTCGTGTTCGTTCAGCGAATCCAGGAGTTCGAGCATCTTCTGTCCCGAGGCAAGGCTGTTCTCCGCGGGCACGGGATGGTCGCCCGGATAAACGCCCTGCATGTCCGCATTGCCCCCTGCGGGCGCGATGAGGAGCGTTTCGTCGGGAGGGCGGGGCAAATACCGGGCGAGGGCGTTTGCCATCGTGAGGGCTGCTTTTCCGGAGCCGGCAAGTATCATCCTGCCGCGCGAGCCGAGAGGGATAAGCGTGTTCCGGTAATAGAGCTCCCGGTCATAAAGATGCAGGTAAGCGGAAAAGAGCGCATCCGGATGCACGTCGTCCAGACTCTTCAGATAGACGGTTTTCAGGAATTCTTTTGCGTGAGACGGCATAGGATTCTGACGATCAGCATCAGCAGCGTGCCTGTCATGATAATGACGGGACCTGTCGGCAGGTTGGTATAGTAGGCGATAAAAAAACG
>CALMFL010000278.1 GCA_937862595.1 uncultured Fidelibacterota bacterium | reverse complement strand
CTTTCCTTCTGTGTTTGGCCTAATTTACGGTATTTTTCAGTTCGGGTCTATCTTTTTCTCGCGGGGGCGAAAAGCGTGACCGGTTCCCGCCCGGCAGGGGGATCAAACGCTTCGGAAATTAGCCTGCGCAATAGCTTTTTGACATGATAGTTGCAAGATTATTTTGTTGCTAATTCTAAGAATTAAGCGTAAAATCGATATAATGCAAATATAACAACAAGGAAGAGCAGAAAATCGGTATTATGAGGGAAAAATTGAACATCTTCGGGAAACCGGGTAAAGTCTGGTTCATACGTCTGTTTATCCTGTTTTTATTATTTGCCTCACCGTCGGGACTTTCCGCTCAGGAAGCCTGGCCGCTGAGCGGCGACTGGGTGGCACTGCGGGACAATAACTGGAACAACTACCAGGATATCTGGAGAAGCGGCGGATTGACCGATATTGATATGGTTCTGGATACGGACGGAGAGATCGCCTATTATTGGTCGTCTTCCAGCAGTTTGTTTTTCCGGATAACCCTTCGCACAAGCCCGGTTTCCGGGGGTGCGCTGGACAGGGGCAGCTGGTCCGTGGGCCTGGACCTGAACGCGGACAATTTTCTTGACTGGTACGTTCAGCTCGGCGGCACATCCCAGATTCTGAAGACCTATCCCAATACGTCCGGTCCCGACAATACCCCCGACGCTGCGGCACATTTTACGCTCTCCAATCCCGTCGCGGCCGGATATGCCCGCACCCTTGGGGCGCCTACGGTCCAGTACCCGAATGCGGTCTATCTCGATATTCAGATCCCCATGACGGCGCTTCAGAAAGCCGGATATGCGCCCGCCGTCACCTACACCACACCCTTCCTGATGTTCTATGCGACCAACAACAACGAAACGGTGACCGCCCGCGACATTCTCGGCACCTCGACGTCCTTTGACCTGGCTTTTGCGCAGGCCATGGTTTACACGCCGAACCTGCCGCGTTCCTTTGCGAGGATCTACGATACGCGCGATACAGCGCCTTACAGCGATGCCGGCATTTGGTACCGGAACGAGACCGTCACGGTTTCCGGCTTCCGCTGGCCGACCTCCGCCTCGCCCTATTACAATGCCGGACAGCGCAATGCCCGCATCCTGGACAGCGGCAACGCGATCGTCTGGAGCGGCGTCCTGACAACGTCGGCCACCGGCGAACTGCTGAACGTTCCGATGTGGCCGGTCGGACCGTCCGTTCCCTTCGGCATCTACAGCATCCAGATCGAACACCCGCGTTTGCCGGGCATTTATTATCCCTACGACACCTTCGAGATCAACTCGCCCCTGATCGCGGTCCAGAAAACGACCTCCACCCCGACCGTCACCAGCGGATCGAACGTCAGCTATGCCATTCAGATCCAGAATACGGGCAATGTCGCCGGGATTTTAACGAGCATTGTCGATAACCTGCCGGCCGGATTTACTTATGTTGCCGGATCCAGCACCGGATTGACGACGGCCGATCCGCTTATCAGCGGATCCCAGCTGAGCTGGCAGGGAAGCTGGTCCGTTCCGGTCTCCGGAAGCCTTACGCTGAACTTCAGCGCAAAAGCATCCCTTGTACGGGGAGAGTATCCCAACTATGTCACCGTCAGCGGGAGCAACTTCGGCGTGGTCAGCGTCGGACCGACGGCTCCGGTCACGGTCACGGGGCCGGTCCTCAGTCTTTCCAAATCCGTGGATAAGTCTTCCGCGACGCCGGGGGACACCCTGACTTACACCGTCTCATACCTCAACAGCGGCGACGGCGACGCCAGCATTGTGATCATTTTGGAAAGCATTCCGGTCAATACCGAGTATGTCGTCAACTCCGCGGCAGGCGCCGACATGACCGTCACTTACAGCCATAACGGCGGGATCAGCTACGATGCAAGTCAGACGCCGCCCGTCACGAACATATCTTTCCAGCGCTCAACGGCCCTGACACCCGCGTCGGGCGCTTCCGTATCCTTTAAGGTAACCGTAAAATAACAAGGAGTTTCAATATGAAGATCAACAAATTCCGATTCTTTCTGGCAGTCCTGGCCGCGGCCTCGTTGCTTTTAGCGCAGGGGACCCCGAAACTGGAGCTGAGCATCACCGAGACCAAGGTCAATCTCACCTCCGCCGAGAGATCCGGAAAGAAAGCGATCGCCTACCGGCCGGGCGATGAGATCCGTTACGTCATCACCGCGCAAAACACCGGCGACGGCGTGATGACGAAACCGGCCGTGACCGACCCCGTGCCTGCAGGCACGGCCTATGTGCCCCTGACGGCAACGGGCGAAGATGCCGTGATCGTCTTTTCGATCAACGGCGGCTATTCCTATCAGCCCTGGCCGCCCACCTACACGGTGAAGGACAAGAACGGCAAAGATGTCGTAAAAAACGCCTCCCCGGATATGGTCACCCACATCCGCTGGGAACTTCAAAAAGATCTGAACCCGAAGGACAAGCGGCTCCTTGAGTTCAATGTAAAAGTCAAATAAAAACAATAAAACAATAACACAAAAGGAGGTTCCATCATGCGAACCAAAATGTTGTTGATCACCGTCCTTGCACTGAGTCTGGCGTTTATGCCGGCCTTTGGTGCCGGGACACCCGCCGGTACGGCAATTACCAATTTTGCCACCGGCGAGTACCGTGACGCAAACGGCAACGAACTGCCGAACGTCACGTCGAACACGGTGACGACCATCGTCAGCCAGGTGGCCGGCGTGACCGTCACACCCCCCTCGACCTCATCGAACGTGATCGGGGGCGAAACCGTTTCCTTTGCGCTGACCGTGACCAATACGGGCAACGGAACGGATACCTACGACCTCAGCAAGGTGATCGTGGAAACCGGCGGCGGCGTGAATACCGCCGAGATCTATTACGATGCCAACAACAACGGCGTGGTGGATGCCGGCGAATCGGTTGTCACCGCCACCAGCGCGCTGGCCGCGGACGCTTCGTATCACCTCGTTGTGGTGGTCACCAATGTCAGCGGCGCCGACGAGTCGTTCTCGACGACGACCCTGACGGCGACCTCGCAGTTCAATGCAAGCGTTTCCGCCTCGGCGACGATCGTAGCGACCGTCAGTACCTCGGTCCTGACCGTGACGATGACCGCGGACAATACGACCCCGAAACCGGGCGATATCGTCACTTTCTCGATCTACGGCGAGAACAACGGTACCGCGACATCCAAGCATGTGGTCATCGTCAGTCCGATCGCGACGAACATGACCTATGTCCCCGGAAGCATCATGATCATGACCGGGAGCCGTACGGATGCGGTTGACGGCGACAGTTCAGACTACAACGGTACCAATCCGGGTGCCGTGACCTTCACTTGGGGCGACGCCCCTCAGGGTGCCTCGGGTACGCTTTACTACCAGGCCGTGGTGAATGACGATGTGCCGGTCGGGACCGTGATCACGAATTCCGCGACCGTCACCTTCAACAACGTGGCGGGAACCCCGCAATCCCCGGTCTCCGCCAATGCCACCGGCGCCACCCTGACGGTTGCACAGCTGTATTCCGTCACCGTGGGTGCCGACAAATCGGTCATCGGCGATCCGGGCGACATCGTTCTGTATGCCACCACGGTGGCCAACACCGGCAACGGACCGGATATTTTCAACATCACCTACACCAGTGCGCTCAACACCTGGGAATTCTACTACGACCATAATGCCGACGGCATTATCAACAACGGCGACGTGCTGCTCGAAGACACGAATCTCGACGGAAAAGTCGATTTCGGCACGCAGGTGCAGGGCGAGATCGTTTACGTGATCGGCAAGGCGACCATTCCTCCCGGGACCAGCGACGGAAGCATCGGGATCATGCGGATGACCGCCACCTCCGTGGGCGACCCGACCGTCTCCGACTTCGGTGAACTCACCGTCACGGTAACCGCACCGGTCCTTTCGCTGACCAAGACCGTTTCGCCGGTCGGAAACCAGCCGCCGGGCACGACACTGACCTATACGGTCACGCTCCTGAACTCCGGAAGCGGCGTAGCCACGACCGTTGTCATCACGGATGCGGTTCCGGCCAATACGACCTACGTTAACGGAAGCATGAAGATCGGCGCTTCGGCGAAAACGGATATCTCGGACGGCGACGGCGCCACCCATTCCGGGAATTCCGTGATCTTCGAGGTCCCGCTCCTGGGTCCCGGCGGTACGAGCAGCGTTTCATTCAGCGTCACCATCGACTGACGGGAATAAACATCTTCCAAGCCGATCGCGATAATTCGACCGCCCGGATTTTAGTATCCGTATTCATTGAATTACAGCGATTTGCGGGTATTCCCATTACAGGATGAAGCACATGATCCGTAAAACGAAAAAGATATCCCTGAGACTCCTTTGGATGCTTGCGGTATCTTTGCGTTTAATTGCGCAGACAGCTCCCGGAACGGAGATCGAGAACGTCGCGTTCGCGGAATACCGCGACGCCGGCGGATTCGTTCATTCCGTTCAGAGTCCGGCGGTGCTTACGACCGTCAGCGGGGGCTATGTTCTGAGCATTTCGAAGCGCGTTGAAAACACCGTCTATCTGCCTTCGGATACGGTCGTTTACCGTATTGCGCTTGAAAATACGGGAAATCTTGCCGTTTCATCCCTCAGCGTCACGGACACCCTGTCCGCGGACCTGAGCTATGTTTCGTCCCAACCGTCTGCGACGGTGAACGGACAGATCCTTTCGTGGAACCTCCTTACATTACAACCGGGTGCGGCCGGCGAGATCGTGCTGACCGCTGTCGTCGCACCCGGTGTTTTACCCGGAGCCACGATCGAAAATTCGGCCGCTTTCCGGACACCGGAAGAGGTGACCGGCCGGGCCGATCCGGTCAGTATCAGCATCGGCTCACTGCCCGACCTGGTCCTGGAGAAGACCGTCGACCGTTCGTCGGCCTTCAGCGGCGATACGCTGCACTACACGCTTCACCTTGAGAATACCGGCAATGCCGCGACCACGCATACAATGCTCTATGACGACCTGCCCTACGGCGCCGAATTCGTCAGCGCTTCGGGGAACGGGGAACACTCCCTGGGTCTTGTCAGCTGGAGCCTCGGGATCGTGTCTCCCGGCATGCGCGTGGAAGAGACCGTGACGGCCGTCGTGAAAACCGGCCTGCCGTCCGGAACCATCCTGGTCAACGCCGCATCCGTCGGGAACTCCGAGGGGATCGGCCGGTCCGCCCAGGCATCCAC
>CALMFL010000277.1 GCA_937862595.1 uncultured Fidelibacterota bacterium | reverse complement strand
ATGGTCGTCCGCGGCTACATTACCGGTTCCGCATGGCGGAAATACGAAAAAGGCCTGCGCGAAGTGTCCGGCGTGAAGCTTCCGGACGGGATGAAGAAGAACGATGCCTTCCCTGCGCCGATCCTGACCCCGACGACCAAGGAGGACAGCGACCGCGAGATCAGCCGGGAACAGCTGCTGAAAGAGGGCTGGACCACCGAGGCGATCTATTCGCAGATGGAGAATTATGCGCTGAAATTATTTGACCGCGGATCGAAATTGTTGAAGGAGCCTGGCATTATCCTGGTCGACACGAAATACGAGTTCGGTCTCCGGAGCGGAAAGGTCATCCTGATCGACGAGATACATACGCCCGATTCCTCGCGCTTCTGGTCGGCGGAAGATTATGAAAAGCACCCCGATACCGTCGAACAGCTGGACAAGGAATTCGTCCGGACCTATCTGATGAAGAACAAAAAAGACGGCAAGTATCCCATGGACCTGCCCGAAGACATCGTCGCCGAGACCGTGCGCCGCTACGAGGGGATCTATAAGATGATCACGGGTAAAGAGATAATGCACGTCCGCCGCCCGGAGCATTACCTGGCTGCCTGTCTGGAAGACGAAGGCCTGATGAAAGACGGATTTGTCGCGATCGTCATGGGATCGGAGTCCGACCTGCCGCATGCCGAAAAGATGAAAAAGATCATTGAACAATACGATGTCGCCTGTGATCTGCGGATCATGTCTGCGCACAAGAACGGCGAGGCGATACTCGAACTGGCAAAGGAATATAATCACGCCATCGAACCCGTGGCCGTGATCGCCGTTGCCGGGCGTTCCAACGGACTGGGCGGGGCGCTGGCGGCCAACCTCACCTGTCCGGTCATTTCCTGTCCGCCTTTCGCCGACAAGGCCGATATGATGGTCAATATCAATTCCTCGCTGATGATGCCCTCGAACACTCCGGCCGCCACGGTCGTGGACCCGAAGAACGCAGCGCATCTGGCATTGCGCTCCTTGAATCTGCATCGGCTGAAACATGTGTTTTCGAAGGAGATCCTTGAGATCAAAGCCGGCTTGCTGGAAGCGGATAAGAAAGTAAGGATGTAGAAGGTTCTTCAGATAAAAACATTGTATGGGCGACTCAAGAGTCGTCCATACTTTTTTAGGTTTAATTAATTTGTTCAATCACCGGTATCAAAACGGGCAGAAAACTTGACTCAAGTTTTTTTCAATATATTACCGCAAAATTGCCCCTAAAAATTACCATTAAGCCCCGTTATGCCTAAAAAAACTTGAGGCAAGTTAAAAACAAGTTAAAAATTATGTAAAGCCATGATATTATGTAACATATGATGAATTATAATTAATGAATACCGATCATAGTGTGACCTGGAACACACATTACGGGTCAGTTGCGGATAAAAAACTTGGGGCAAGTTTAAACCAGGGCTACGGAGCGCTTCCAGCTTCCGCTTAAGCTTCGGCCCGGCACAGCGGCCGGCAGGCTTCTCACGTTTTACGTCTCACCAGCCTGCGCCCCTCCTACGCCCCTGCGGGGCTACGGAGCGCTTCGGCCGGCCGGCGTCTCACGTCTTACGGCAATTCTTTCCCCGCCGCCCGGTAGATCTCATACCATTCCGGCCGGGTGAGGGTAATATCCGATGCTTTGCAGATATCTTTCAGGCGTTCCGGGTTGGTCGTGCCCACCACCGGCTGCATTTTTGCCGGATGCCGCAGGATCCAGGCGATGACGAGCGCTTCTTTCGCAATTCCCTTTTCTTTGGCCATACGGTCGAGCACGGCATTCAGTTCGGGAAATTTTGGATGATCGAGATAAACGCCGTCAAAGAAACCGAACAGGAAGGGCGACCAGGGCTGAATGCGGATATTTTTCAGCCGGCAGTATTCCAGAATGCCGCCGTCATGATCGACGGAGGCCGCATTCTCCATGTTCACGTTGATTCCGCGGTCGATCATGCCGCTGTTCGTGATGGAAAATTGCAGCTGGTTGATGATCAGCGGCTGCCTGAGATATGTCTGCAGGAGTTCGATCTGTCCCGGGTTGTGGTTGCTGACGCCGAAATGCTTCACCTTTCCCGCTGTTTCAAGCTGATCAAAGGCTTCTGCCACTTCTTCCGGTTCCATGAGCGTATCGGGACGGTGAAGAAGCAGGGTATCCACATAATCGGTCTTCAGGCGTTTCAGGCTGGCATCCGCGGAAGCGAGGATATGGTCTTTGGAAAAATCGTAAAAACCCTTGCGGATCCCGCACTTGGTCTGAATATAGATCTGTTCGCGCCGTGACGGAGTGAGCTCAAGCGCTGCGGCAAAGACTTCCTCGGACTTGCCTGCGCCGTAAATATCCGCATGATCGAAGAAATTGATGCCCGCATCCAGCGCCGTGTTCAGGAGCCGGGAAACATCTCTTACCGGCATCTTTGCGATGCGCATGCATCCCAAAACGATCTCAGATGTATTCATTACTGTTGTCGGTATGGTCAAATAGTTCATAATGCTCTCCCGGTCTTTTTTGTGTTTATCGCTTATACTGTTCCCGGTCGATGATGTTTCGATAGCCCTGATATTACTTTGCTTACAGCTTACGGCTAACAGCTTACAGCTTCCGCCCCACCCAGACAAAATCATAGATGGACCAGAAGCACTGTTCTTCTTTGTCGGTATCGGGGAAGACCGTCTCTTCATGCCAGCCGGCGCGGATCAGTTTTCTGATCTCATGCGGGGACAGGTCGTCCGTGCGCTCATAAAGATAATCCCGCACCTCATAGGTGGTCCACTCGAAATCCGCGGGGTCGAAATCGGCGCCCTTCTTGTATTTTTCGTATTGGAATTTATACTGTTCGGGA